>JAEWJG010000277.1 GCA_023386675.1 Actinomycetes bacterium | reverse complement strand
CGATCACACTGGTCGCGAGACGTTTTTCCTGTGCTCGGCGGCTCGGCGGCTCGGGTCAGGCGATCTCGGCGTCGTCGGGGTCGAGCGGGACCGGGCGGTCGTCGTCGGGGAGCAGCTCGTCGTCCTCGTCGTCGACGACGGGCACGTCCTCCGGGTCGTGGATCACCGGCTCCGGCTCGTAGTCGGTCTCCTGCGCCTCGACGAAGTCGTCGAGGTCGTCGTCTCCGCTGTATTCACGTCCTCTGGGGTCGCTCATGCCCCGAGGGTACCGCCGGTCGCCGGACGGGTGAAGCGCCGGATCAGTCGAGCTCGAAGACGAAATACGGCCCGCGGTCGTCGTGCTCGATCCGTGCACGTCCGCTGAAACCGGCGAAGTCGCCCGTGCCCGTCCCCGGCACGATATAGGCGAACGCGGACGGGTCGTCGGGATGCTGCAGCGCGCCGTGGTGCACCGTGAACGACCCCTCGCGGCCGTCGTCGAGCCGCCCGGTGATCCGCTCGGCGGCGAGATACCCGCGGCCGCCCTCCTCGGTGCCGGAGGAGACGAAATGGGCGACCGACTCGCCGACCAGCCCCTCCGTATACGTCTTGCGCATGAGCACCGCACCCAGCCAGTCGCCCTCGATGCCGGGCAGCTCGGCCGGATCCCAGCCGGTGACCTCGAAGCGGGCGGTGATCGTCTCAGCAGTCATGCGTTCACCGTAGAGGAGGCCGCCGACAGCGCGCCCGCGATTTCGCGTCCGCGGGAATGTGGACTAGACAGGGTGGATGCCGGACCAGCAGCACCGCTCCCAGGTCGAGATCGAGCGCAAGTACGACGTGGACGCCGACGCCCGGCACCCGCAGCTCGTCGGCGTCGGCGCCGTCGCGGTCCAGAACGAGCCCGTGCGGCATGACCTCGTCGCCACCTACTTCGACACCGCCGACCTGACCCTGGCGCAGCACAGCACGGCGGTCCGCGTCCGCCGCGGCGGCCACGACGCCGGCTGGCACATCAAGGAGCCGGCCGACGAGGGCCGCACCGAGCTGCACTGGCCGCTCACCGAGGGCGACGAGCCGCCGGCCGCGCTGCGGGAGCACCTGCGCCCGCTGATCGGCGACGAGGCGCTGGTGCCGATCGCCCGGGTGACGAATCAGCGCGACAGCGTCGTGCTGCAGGATGCGGCCGGGTTCGACCTCGCCGAGCTGACCGACGACCACGTCCGCAGCGAGAACCTGCGGTCGGGCGGCACGCTGGAGTGGCGCGAGTGGGAGGTCGAGCTGCTGGCGGGCGCGCCGGACAAGCGCGAGCGCCGAGAAGCCCTTCTCGACGCGATCGAGGAGCGCCTGCGGGCCGCGGGCGCCCGCCCGTCGGAGAGCTCGTCGAAGCTGCAGCGAGCCCTCGGCCTCTGATCCGCCTACCACCGGGGGCCATCATCCGTCCAGTGCGATTTTGTGCAGCCGCGCGCAGGCGGGCATGATTCAAGCACGGACTCGAAACGGAGCAGCATGAAGATCGGCATCCTCACCAGCGGCGGCGACTGCCCGGGCCTGAACGCGGTCATCCGCGGCGCGGTCCTGAAGGGCGACCGCGTCCACCACTCCGAGTTCGCCGGCTTCCGTTACGGCTGGCGCGGCGTGGTCGAGGGTGACATCATGCCGCTCGACCGGCACAGCGTCCGCGGCCTCTCCCGCCAGGGCGGCACCATCCTCGGCTCCAGCCGTACGAACCCGTTCGAGGGCGACAAGGGCGGACCGGAGAACATCCAGCGGATGATGGACGAGAACGGCATCGACGCCATCATCGCCATCGGCGGCGAGGGCACGCTCACGGCGGCCCGCCGCCTCACCGACGCGGGTCTCAAGATCGTCGGCGTCCCGAAGACCATCGACAACGACCTGGCCGCCACCGACTACTCGTTCGGCTTCGACACCGCGGTCGAGATCGCGACCGAAGCCATCGACCGCCTGCGCACGACCGCCGAGTCGCACCAGCGGTGCATGGTCGTCGAGGTCATGGGCCGCCACGTCGGCTGGATCGCCCTGCACTCGGGCATGGCGGGCGGCGCGCACGCCATCCTCATCCCGGAGCAGCCGCAGTCGATCGAGCAGATCTGCGAGTGGGTGGAGTCGGTGCGCGATCGCGGCCGCGCTCCGGTCATCGTGGTGTCGGAGGGCTTCCACCTCGACACCATGGAAGAGGCGCACTCGCACAAGGGCCTGGATGCGTTCAACCGCCCGCGCCTCGGCGGCATCGGCGAGATGCTCGCCCCGATGATCGAGGAGCGCACCGGGATCGAGTCGCGCGCGACCGTCCTCGGTCACATGCAGCGCGGCGGCGTCCCGAGCGCCTACGACCGCGTCCTCGCGACCCGTCTCGGCATGGCGGCGGTCGACGCGGTGTACGAGGGCCGCTGGGGCTCGATGGTCTCGCTGCGCGGCACCGACGTGGTCAACGTCTCGATCGCCGACGCGACCGGCGGCCTGAAGACGGTCCCGGACGCGCGCTACGAGGAGGCCGCGCTGCTCTTCGGCTGAGCATCCGCTCCACTGCCCTGCCCGACCGAAGCCGCCGGGGATAGGCTCCCTCGTACCAGGGGAAGGAGCCCGTCCGTGCCGCGTTTCGTCCAGTTCGAGGAGTTCGGTTCCCGCGACTACCTGCAGGTGGTCGAGCGGGAGAGACCCTGGCCCGGCCCCGGCCAGCTCCTCGTGCGCGTGATGGCGGCCGGGCTCAACCCGATGGACTACAAGGCGTACCGGTCGGAGCAGGCGGCGGCGCGGAGCGGCGTCACGCTCCCGAGCGGCATCGGGCAGGACTTCGCGGGTTTCGTGGAGGAGCTGGGTGAAGGTGTGACCCGGTTCGAACTCGGGCAGGCGGTGCTCGGCACGGCGCCGTTCGCATCCGTCGCCGACTTCGTCGTCGTGGCCGAGGACGGGCAGGTCATCGCGAAGCCGGACCCGCTGACGTTCGAGGCCGCCGGTTCGCTCGGCGTCGCAGGACGCACGGCGATGGCGACGGTGCGCGCGGCCGACATCCACGAGCGGGACACGGTGCTCGTGAGCGCAGCGGCGGGCGGGGTCGGGGTGCTCGCGGCGCAGCTGGCGGTGCGGTCCGGCGCCACTGTGATCGGCACGGCGGGGGAGGAGAACCACGAGTTCCTCGAATCGCTCGGCGTCATCCCGGTCACCTACGGCGAGGGGCTGGCGGACCGCGTCCGCGACCTCATCGACGACGACCGCGTGACCGTCGTGCTCGACAACCACGGACCCGACACGATCGAGGCGGCGCTCGAGCTCGGCGTGCCGATCGAGCGCGTCAACTCGATCGCCGCCTTCGGCCCGGACGCCCACGGCGCCCGCAACGTCGGCGGCCGCGCAGCCGGGAACGCGGAGCTCGCCGAGCTGGCCGAGCTCCTCGCCGAGAACGAGCTGGTGCTGCCCATCGACTCCATCTACCCCATCGAGCGGACGGTCGAGGCGTTCGGGCGGCTCGAAGGCGGCCACCTGCGCGGCAAGGTCGTCATCGTCACCGACTGACCGCGGCCCAGGCCGCCGAGAGGAGCATCCATGATCGCAGAGGACATCGCGCGGCAGCTGCGCGCTGCCGGCCTGCGCTGGCAGCCGGCGTCGGGCGACACGTTCGCCATCGACCGGCCCGGGATGGAGGGCGAGAAGTTCACGGTCAGCGAGATGACCATCGAGCCGCACCACTTCGACACCGGCACGATCCTCGGATTCAACGGGACGACCGAGTGGGCGCTCGACTCACTCGCCGTCGAGGACGCGCTGTGGATCCCGCGCGAGGACCAGCTGCGCGAGCTGCTCGGCGGCAGCTTCCGCCACCTCGCGCGCACGCCCGACGGCTACCGGGTGACGGTGTTCTTCGGCGGCGAGGAGCGGTTCTACGAGCACGACGACGCGGCGACGGCGTACGCCCAGGCGCTGCTGTCGCTGATCGGGGCGTCTGTCAGCTGAGCAGCGCCGCGTCGCGCCGGCCGTCCAGGATGCGTGCGTCCAGGTCCTGGACGCTGCGCACGCCGGCGAGACCCAGCGTGATGTCGAGCTCGGCGATCGTGTTGCGGAGCAGCTCGTGGACGCCCTCCTCGCCGCCCAGCGCCAAGGCGTAGGCGTACGGTCGGCCGATCCCGACGGCTCTGGCACCGAGCGCGAGGGCGACCACCGCGTCCGACCCGCTCCGGATGCCGCTGTCGAACAGCACGGGGATGCGGCCGTCGACCGCCTCGACGACGCCGGGCAGCGCATCCAGCGCCGCGACCTCGCCGTCGATCTGGCGGCCGCCGTGGTTCGAGACCTGCACCGCGTCCATCCCGGCGTCGAGCGCGCGCCGGGCGTCGTCGGGATGCAGCACGCCCTTCAGCACGATCGGCAGGCGCGTGCGGTCGCGCAGGAACGCCAGGTCGTCCCAGGTGAGGGACGGGTCGGCGAACACGTCGAGGAAGGTCTCGACGGCGGCCAGCGGCTCGCCCGACCGCAGCTTTTCGCGCAGCGGTCCCGGGTGGTGGCGCAGGATGCTCGCGAACGACGCGAGCGCGGCCGGCGTCGGGGTGGTCGCCGGGCGCCCGCCGCGGGCCGCGCGCTCGCTCACGAGCTCCTGGAACACCGGGTCGCTGGTGTACTGGGCGATGCCGAGGCCGCGGCTGAACGGCAGGTAGCCGAGGTCGAGGTCGCGCGGACGCCAGCCGAGCACGTGGGTGTCGAGCGTGACGACGATCGCTTCGCATCCGGACGCTTCCGCGCGCGCGACGAGGCTGGCGACCAGATCGCGGGACGAGCTCCAGTACAGCTGGAACCAGCGGGACGCGCCGGGCGCGACCGCATCCATGGCCGCCGCGACCTCCTCCATCGGCTGCGACGCCTGGGTCGAGAGGGTGACCGGGACGCCGAGGGAGGCGGCCGCCCGCGCGGCCGCCGCATCCCCTCCGCGCCGCGCCAGCTCCAGCACGCCGATCGGGGCGAGCAGCAGGGGAGTGGGGCGGCGGACGCCGAACAACTCGACCGAGAGGTCGCGGTGGGAGACGTCGCGCAGCACCCGTGGCACGATGCGCCGCCGCGCGAACGCGTCGAGGTTGGCCTGCGTTGTGCGCTCGAGCCCCGCGGAGCCGGCTATGTACGCGAACCCCGCGCGGCTCATCCGCCGCTGGGCCGCGCGCTCCAGCTGCCGGAACCCCACAGGGATGCGCGGCCTCCGCCCCGCCACCCCGTCCCGGTAGATCTCCGACTGGGCGTCCCTGCCTGCGCTGCTCACGCCCCCATCCTCCACCCGGCACCCTCCGCATCCAGTTGACGCAACACGCCGCAATGCATGCACCCGCGACGGCGTGTTGCGTCAACCACATCTGGCGGGCACCCTCCTGCGCCGCTGCCCGCGCTGCCACCAACACATCCAGTTGACGCGACACGCCGCAATGCACGTTACGGGGGCGGCGTGTTGCGTCAACCACATCGGGCGGGCACCCTCCTGCGCCGCTGTCCGCGCCGGCGCCTGCGCATCCGGTTGACGCGACACGCCGCAATGCGCGTTACGGGGGCGGCGTGTTGCGTCAACCACATCGGGCGGGCAAGCTTCTGCGCGGCCGACCGGGCCGGCGCCTGCGCATCCGGTTGACGCAACACGCCGCAATGCATGCACCCGGGACGGCG
>JAEWJG010000197.1 GCA_023386675.1 Actinomycetes bacterium | reverse complement strand
CTCGACAACAGCACGCTCACCGAGGCCACCGCCGTCATCATGGACGCGATCACCGGCCTGCTCGAAGACCTCCGCGGCGAGAAGGCCCCCGCCGAGCGGTGGGATCCGACCAAGCACGACCAGAAGGAGACCGGCCGCTTCGATGGCTAGAGCAGTGAAGCCCCCCGTCGCCCGTCCCCGCCGCATCGCCGTCCTCGGCGCCGGCAGCTGGGGAACCACGTTCGCGAAGATCCTCGCCGACGGCGGCTCCGATGTCGTGCTGTGGGCGCGGCGCCCGGAGCTGGCGCGCGAGATCAACGAGGTGAAGCGCAACAGCGACTACCTGGAGGGCATCAACCTCCCGCGCAACCTTCGCGCCACCGCGCGCCTCGGCGAGGCGATGAGGGACGCGGAGCAGGTGTTCGTGTCCATCCCGAGCCAGACGCTGCGCTCCAACCTGGAGGCGATGATCCCGCACCTCGGCCCGGAGACCGTGGTCGTGAGTCTGATGAAGGGCGTCGAGAAGGGTACCGGCCTGCGGATGAGTGAGGTGATCGCCCAGGGCCTGCCCGTCGAGCCGGAGCGGATCGCCGTCGCCTCCGGCCCGAACCTGGCGCTGGAGATCGCCCGCGAGCAGCCCACCGCGGCCGTCGTGTCGTCCGCGAGCCTGGAGACCGCGCAGGCTGTCGCGATCTCGGCGACCAACCGGTACTTCCGCAGCTTCGTGAACACCGACGTGATCGGCACGGAGTTCGGCGGCGTGCTGAAGAACCTCATCGCCGTCGCGATCGGCATCGTCGATGGCGTCGGCTACGGCGAGAACACCAAGGCCTCGATCATCACCCGCGGCCTGGTCGAGATGACGGACTTCGCCGTGGCCTACGGCGCGCAGCCCGAGACCCTCTCCGGTCTCGCCGGGCTCGGCGACCTGATCGCGACCTGCGAGTCGCCGCTCAGCCGCAACAACACCGCCGGGCGGCTGCTCGGTCAGGGCTACGGCTTCCACGACGTCGTGAAGCAGATGAACCAGACCGCGGAGGGCCTCGCTTCGGTGGCGCCCATCCTGAGCCTGGCCGAAGCGCGCGGCGTGGACATGCCGATCGTCCGTCAGGTGAGCCAGGTGCTCGCCGGTACGCTCGATCCGAAGGACATCGCGCCGCATCTCACGACGGATTCGGACGAGCCGCAGGGCGAAAGGACAACGGATGACGGACAAGGTCGCGGTCGCGCTTCTCTTCGGAGGACGCTCAAGCGAGCATTCGATCAGCTGCGCGACGGCGGCGGGCGTCCTTGAGGCGATCGACCGCGATCGGTACGACGTCATCCCGGTCGGGATCACGCACGAGGGCGCCTTCACGCTGCAGCCGGACGACGCCGCCCGCTTCGCGCTGAACGCCGAGAAGCTGCCGGAGGTCGACGACAACGGCACCCGCATCCTGTGGCCCGACAGCGTGGCGACGAAGGAGCTGACGGTCGTCGAGGCGGACGGCAGCCGCCGCTCGCTGGGCGCCGTCGACATCGTGTTCCCGATCCTCCACGGCCCGTGGGGCGAGGACGGCACGCTGCAGGGCATGCTCGAGCTGGTCGGCCTGCCGTACGTCGGCAGCGGCGTGCTGGCGAGCGCGCTCGGGATGGACAAGCACTTCACCAAGACCGTGCTGCAGCAGGCGGGTATCCCCGTCGCGCCGTGGCGCACCGTGACCGCGCACGAGTGGAGCACCGGCGCGGACGCGATCCGGGACGATGTCCGCAGCCTCGGCCTACCGGCGTTCGTGAAGCCGGCGCGCGCCGGGTCGAGCGTGGGTGTGACCAAGATCACCGACTGGTCCGGGCTGGACGCCGCCATGGCGACCGCCCTCGCCGAGGACGACCACGTGCTTATCGAGTCCATGGTCACCGGCCGTGAGGTCGAGATCGCGGTCCTGGGCGGCCGTCCGGGCGAGCCGGCGCGCGCGTCGGTCGCGGGCGAGATCGTGCTGAGCGGGCGCGACTTCTACGACTTCGCCGCCAAGTACCTGGACGCGCCGGGCATCGACCTGGTCTGCCCGGCCGACCTCACGGACGCGCAGCTCGCCGAGATGCGGGAGCTCGGCGTCCGGGCGTTCGACGCGATCGGCGCGGAGGGGCTGTCCCGCGTGGACTTCTTCCTCACCGCGGACGGCTTCGTGGTCAACGAGATCAACACGATGCCGGGCTTCACGCCGATCTCGATGTTCCCGCGGTGCTGGCAGGAGAGCGGACTCAGCTATCCGGCCCTCATCGACGAGCTCATCCAGGTCGCCCTGGCCCGCGCGGCCGCCTGAGCGAGGGGCTCTCCACCGGCGGACGCGGCGCTTGACCGGGCGGTCCCGCGCACGGACGGCCGTGGGGACGGCCTACCGCGTCGGCGTCGGGCTCGGCGTCGCCGCCGGGTTCGTGTCGAGCGTCGACAGGCACTTCTGCGTCTGCGGCACCGTCTGGATGGCGCTGGCGAACTCGGGAAGCACCGACGAGTCCGACACGCCCGCGACGTGGTCGATGATGACCTCGGTCGCCGGGGTGCGCCCGAACGTCTGGTAGACGATCGTCTTGGCGGCCGGATCCGTCATGAGCACCCAGTCGACGCCGTTGACGTTGACGCACGGCTTGGTGGTCGGCCCGATCGGCGGCACCCCGCAGCGCAGGATGACCGCGGCCGGGTCGCCCCAGGCGCCGGTGGCCTGCGCGTCCGTCTCCCGCTTCGCCTTGTCGGCGACGGAGTCGGGCAGCCGGACGCTGACCTCGGCGCACCCGGGCGCATTGCTGTCGGACGCGGGGTCGAGCGAGACGGTGGGCGCGCAGCCCGCGAGGAGCAGCGCGGCACCGGCGAGCAGGAGGGCCGGCAGGGCACGGCGACGAGAGGACATCCGTTTCAGGCTACCGTTTCAGATCATGGGAAACTCTGGGAGCGACTCCGCCGGCCTCACCCTCGGGGAGGCGTCCGAGCGTGAGGCGCTGCGGCGCATCTTCCCGCGGCTCCCGGAGTCCCGCGCGACACTCGTCGGACCGGGTGACGACGCCGCGGTGCTCGCCGCCCCGGACGGCCGGTTCGTCGTGACGACGGACATGATGGTGCACGGACCGGACTTCCGGCTCGCCTGGTCGGGCCCGGTCGATCTCGGGTGGAAGGCCGCCGCCACCAACCTGTCCGACGTCGCCGCGATGGGCGCCGTGCCGACTGCGCTGGTCGTGGCGATCGCCGCGCCGCCGGACACCGAGGTCGCGTGGCTGGAGGGCGTCGCGGACGGCTTCCGGATGGCGTGCGCCGCGCTCGCGCCGGGCTGCGGCGTCGTCGGTGGCGACCTGTCCGTCTCGGCGACGCTGACCTTCGCCGTGACCGCGTTCGGCGACCTGGAGGGCCGGGCTCCCGTCCTGCGCAGCGGCGCCCGGCCCGGGGATGTGGTGGCCGTGTCCGGAAGGCTGGGGGAGGCGGCCAC
>JAEWJG010000213.1 GCA_023386675.1 Actinomycetes bacterium | reverse complement strand
GTTCGAACGACGGGACGGGGCTGTCGGACATGCTGTTCCTCTCGGTTCACGGGATGGGGGCGCGCGAACGCCGTCCTCCGAGGAGACTAACCGAACTCCCGCCGAAAACCAGGCCTCAGCCGCGCAGGGTCTGGCCCGGGTACTCGCCGTACTGCTGACGGTACGCGGCGGCGAAGCGCGGCAGCTGGGCGAATCCCCACCGCTGCGCGATCTCGCCGACCGTATCACCGAGCGCCGGGTCGGCGGCCCGCAGATCCCGGTGCGCGGCCTCGAGGCGCGCAGTCAGCAGGTATTGCGTGGGGGTCTGGCCGGTCTCGCGACGGAACAGCTCCTGCAGCCCGCGCACCGACATCCGCGCCACCTCGGCGACGTCGGTGACCTGAATGGGCAGATGCCGGTTGTCGTCGATGAACGCCTTCGCGCGGCGCACGGCGGCGGTGGAGTGCACGGACTCGTTGACGGGGCGACGCGCGTCCAGCCAGGTGGTGGGGAAGGTCGTCAGGTAGGTGGCGATGAGCAACTGCGAGATGGCCGCGTTCATCAGCGGCTCATCCGCGGTCCCTTCGAGCATGCAGCGGTGCAGGAAGTCCGCGACGCTGTGCCAGCGGACCGCCCCGCCGCCCGTGAGGGGCGCCGTCCCGATGTTGTGCAGGTCGAAATGGTCGTCGCCCAGATCGACGCGCACGAAGTGGAGCACGGCCTCGGTGTCGAGCTGGACCGCGCGGGCGTGGACGCTGACGAACTCCGCGTCGAGACCGTGATGCGGGATGGCGACCGGCCGGTCCGTATCGACGGGGTCGCGGCCCAGCGTCATGCCACCGTCCATCGGACTCTCGCCGACCATGAAACCGGGCATGTCTGTCGTCATCCGGATCTCGCGACCCTCGATGGTGTAGTCGGTGAGGGCGACGCCGCCCGCCACGTAGGCTTCGAACTCGAAGTGCAGTTGCTCCCGTCCGGCGCCGAAGCGGACACCCGGGAAGATCGGGCTGAGCGCCTCGATGGTGCCATCCGTCGTGTCGGCGCGCGCGTACGCAACCTTCATATGGCCAGTCTGCAACCGATCGCGCACGGCGAATACCGCTGGCGTCGATTCTGCAGAGCCGCAATATCGCAAAGTCTG
This sequence comes from Actinomycetes bacterium, assembly GCA_023386675.1. Taxonomy (GTDB): domain Bacteria; phylum Actinomycetota; class Actinomycetes; order Actinomycetales; family Microbacteriaceae; genus Leifsonia. The sequence goes on along the minus strand of JAEWJG010000213.1, from coordinate 2,534 downwards.
CGGTGACTCCGGACATCCGGCTCTTGTAACCTGCCTCGAACAGGGAAGGAACTCCGGTGGTCGTGGCCGGAGGTGAGGGGTGCACGTGGGCGGGGTGAGTCGCCGGTCGCTGATCGACCCGGCAATCGAGGGAGGCGCGCGCCTCGTGACGGTGACGGCCCCTGCCGGCTATGGCAAGTCGACGCTGCTCACAGAATGGGCGGAGATCGACCAGAGGCGGCTCGTCCGCATCGACGCCCGCACCACCCACGACGACCCCGCGGCTCTTCTCGACTCGGCGATCGCGGCCTTCGAGGAGCTCGGCGTACTCGGGCCGGCGCAATCGGGGGAGCTCCGAGGATCGCTGACAGCCGCGCTCCAGCGGGCGGCGCCCATGCTGGCGGCGCACGTCCGGAGCGCGGCGGCGCCGTTCGTGCTCCTCATCGACGACCTTCAGAACATCCACGCGACAGCCTCCCTGGATGTGCTGGACGTCGTGCTGGCGGGCATCCCGGCCGGTTCGCAGGCGGTCGTGGCCAGCCGTGTGCCCAGCGCTCGCCTCGGGCGGGGACGCACGCGCGGCGATCTGGTCACCATCGGGACGGGCGACCTGAGGATGGACGCGACATCCGCGATCACGCTGTTCGCCGCCGCACGACAAACCCTCACCCCGGCGGCAGCGGACGAGCTGATCGCACGGACGGACGGCTGGCCGGTCGCCCTCGCGATCAGTGCGCGGTCGCTGGAGGAGCGACCGCGGTCGGAGCCCGGGGACCGTCCGGAAGGCTTCTTCGCCGAGCTGTACGACTCGGTGCCGGAGAGCGCCAGGGACCTCCTGCGCCGCACCTCCATCCTGGACGAGCTGTCGGGGCCGCTCTGCGACGCCGTCCTCGGCACGACGGGATCGGGCGCCATCCTCGGCTCCCTCGCCGACTCGAACGCACTCGTCATCCGCTCAGCGGATGCGCCCGGACGGTTCCTCTGCCACGACCTGCTCCGCGACTTCCTCTCGGAGGAGCTGCGTCGGCTCGAGCCCGAGCTCGTCGAGACGCTCCAGGACCGGGCCGCGACCTGGTTCGAGGAGCAGGGCGAGCTGGAGACCGCTCTCGAGCACCGGCTCCGAATGTCCGACCGCAGCGGCGCCGTGCAGCTCTTCGAACAGATAGCGCGGCCCACCTACGAGGCCGGGAGGCAGGTGACGTCCGATCGGTGGCTCTCCGCCCTCGGCGACGAGACCCTGCAGCAGCAACCCCAGCTCGCCCTTCTCGCCGCGTGGAACGCGATGCTGAACGGGCACGACGAGCAGTCGGACCGCTGGGCGGCCATCGTCACGGCCTCCGCCGGCGCGGTGGCCGGGGCCTCGAAGGCGTTCGACGTCGCCTACGCGACGCTGTCGGCCGTGCGGCTGGAGCGCGGCATCGATGAGGCGTACCGCGCCGCCGTGGTCGCCACCGGTCCCGACGCCGATTACGGCCAGTGGAAGGACACCGCGCACTGGGCCCTCGGTGAGATCCAGCTGCTCCGCGGCGAGCGCGACACCGCTCAGGCGACGTTCGAGCTGGCCTCGGCGCTCGGGTCCACCCAGCGGGGAGGAGGTGTCGTAGTCGTCGCCGAGGCCGCCCTGGCGATCATGGCCATCGAGGACGGCGACTGGGCGAAGGCCAAACTTCACGCGCAGACCGCCATCGGAGTCATCCAGCGCCGCGGCCACACCGACTATGCGTCCAGCGCGACCGCGTACGCCGTCGCCTGCCGGGTCGCGCAGCATCGCGGGGACGAGGCGACCCTGTTCGCGATGCTCCACCGCGCGACGCGGTCCCGCTCCCTGCTCTCCTACAGCACACCGGTTCCGGCGGTGGTGGCGCGACTCCAGCTGGCGTCGGTGGGGCTCGCGCAGGGCGATGCTGCGGGCGTCCGGCAGCTGCTGAGCGAGATCGGTGACATCGTCGCCATGCGACCCGCGCTGTCCCCCTACCTCCGTCAGGCGGACGAGCTTCGGGCGTCGCTCGCGGCGGGGCGCCTCACCTCGACGGGCCTGACGGCGCTCACGCTGAGCGAGCTCCGCATCCTCCCGCTGCTGCAGACGCACCTCACCGTGGACGAGATCTCGCACCGCCTGTTCGTCAGCCGCAACACGGCGGCGACGCACATCGGGTCGATCTACCGCAAACTCCACGTCAACTCGCGCAGCGAGGCGGTCGAGCGGGGCATCGCCGTCGGGCTGCTCGGGCGGTGACGAGGGTCACCGGACGGATGCTGCGGAGGGCGTGGGATTCGAACCCACGAGACATTTCTGCCCACCAGTTTTCAAGACTGGCTCCATCGGCCGCTCGGACAGCCCTCCTGGCGCCGGACCGTCGGTCGGGCGTCGCCTGAGTCTAACCTCAGTCCTGGAACGGCTTCGAGCAGGTGTACTGCGCGGCCGTCTGTCCGTGGACGTCGGACGGGAGCTGCACGCCCGAACCGTCGCCCGCGGCAGTGGTCGAGCCGCCGGTCGGCGCCTGCGTGGCCGGGGCCTGCGTCGCGGCCGGGGCCTGCGTGGCCGGGGCCTGGGT
>JAEWJG010000166.1 GCA_023386675.1 Actinomycetes bacterium | reverse complement strand
ACGCCGGCGCCCATCCGCGCGAGAACCTCGCGGAACGACCAGATGGTGCGGAACAGCCCGTGCGTGCGCTCCTCCGCGTCCTCCTCGCCGGTGGTCACCTGAGCGCCGGACTCGTCGGCGACCCGCGGCGACGGCCCGAACATCCGCTCGGGGTCCGGCAGGGCGATCAGCACGGTCACCGAGCCGAGGCAGCTGACGATGAAGATCCAGAACACCGACTGCGTGGAGCCGGTGAGCGCGATGATCGCGGACGAGAGCAGAGGGCCGACGAACCAGCCGGCGCGGAAGATACCCCCGAGCGTCGACAGCGCCCGCGCGCGGTAGCGGACCGGCACGTACGTCGTCATGAACGCGTGCCGCGCCAGCGCGAACACCGCCGTGGCGACGCCGACCACGAAGATGCCGACCATGAGCACCCAGTAGTTCGGCGCGAGCAGGCACACCACCACACCGGCGATCGCGACCGCAGCCGCGCCGATCATGGAGGTGCGCTCGCCGAAGCGGGAGACCACCCATCCGCTCGGGATGTCGCCCGCCAGCTCGCCGAGCATCACCATGGACGCGATGAAGCCGGCCATCGCGAGCCCTGCACCGAGGTTCCCGGCGGCGACGGGGATGATCGGGATGATCGCCCCCTCGCCGATCGAGAAGAGCAGCGTCGGCAGGAAGGCGGCGAGGGCGACGGAGCGGAAATCGAAGGGGCGCTCGTCGGAAGTCATGTCGTTAACACCGTACAACTTTCCAGGAGCCGCCCCACGGTCCGCGGGGCGGTGCCGCCCGGTAGGCTGGATGCCGACATGATCGAACTCGACCTCTCCTCCCAGATCGCGGACCTGCGCTCCACCTTCGACGACATCGCGGCGGTGGTCGACGTGCCGAAGCTGCGCGCCGAGATCGCCGACCTCAGCGAGCAGGCCGGCGCCCCCGATCTCTGGGACGACACGGCCAACGCGCAGAAGGTGACCAGCGCGCTCAGCCACCGCCAGGCCGAGCTCGGGCGCATCACCGCGATCGAGCGCCGGCTCGACGACCTGGAGGTGCTGGTCGAGCTGGCCAACGAGGCCGAGGACGAGGAATCGGCCGCCGAGGCGCGGGCCGAACTCGCCTCCCTGCAGACAGCTCTCGGCGACCTCGAGGTGCAGACGCTGCTGAGCGGCGAGTACGACGAGCGCTCCGCGATCGTCACCATCCGCTCCGGCGCCGGCGGCGACGACGCCACCGACTTCGCCGAGATGCTCATGCGCATGTACCTGCGCTGGGCGGAGCAGCACAAGTACCCGGTCAAGGTGATGGACACGTCCTATGCCGAAGGCGCCGGCATCAAGTCGGCGACCTTCGAGGTGGACGCGCCCTACGCGTTCGGCACGCTGTCGGTCGAGGCCGGCACGCACCGCCTCGCGCGGATCAGCCCGTTCGGCTCGGCGGACAAGCGTCAGACGTCGTTCGCGGCGGTCGAGGTCATCCCGCTCATGGAGGAGGCGACCGAGGTCGACATCCCCGAGGGCGACATCCGCATCGACGTGTTCCGCTCCTCGGGCCCTGGCGGCCAGTCGGTCAACACGACCGACTCCGCCGTGCGCATCACGCACCTCCCGACCGGCATCGTCGTCTCGATGCAGAACGAGAAGTCGCAGATCCAGAACCGCGCCGCGGCCATGCGCGTGCTGCAGACCCGCCTGCTCCTGCTCCAGAAGGAGGAGGAGGCGGCCAAGAAGAAGGAGCTCGCCGGCACCATCACGGCGAGCTGGGGCGCCCAGATGCGCTCCTACTTCCTCTACGGCCAGCAGCTGGTGAAGGACCTGCGCACCGGTTTCGAGTCCGGCAACCCGAGCTCCGTCTTCGACGGCGACCTCGACGGCTTCATCGCGGCCGGCATCCGCTGGCGCGCCGGGAGCAAAGCCGACGACTAGCGCATGTCGCTACTGCGGATCGAGCCCGGGTTGCTTAGTCTCAGAGGGTCATGATCCGGTTCGAACACGTATCCAAGCAGTACGCGGGCACGGCGCGCCCGGCGCTGAACGGCATCAACCTGGAAGTGCTGCGCGGAGAGTTCGTCTTCCTCGTCGGCGCCTCGGGTTCCGGCAAGTCCAGCTGCCTGCGTCTCATCCTGAAAGAGGAGAAGCCGACCAAGGGGAAGATCCACGTGCTGGGTCAGGACCTCGGCGCGATCTCCTCCCGTAAGGTCCCCTACTTCCGTCGCAACATCGGCGTCGTCTTCCAGGACTTCCGCCTGCTGCCGAATAAGAACGTCTTCCAGAACGTCGCGTTCACGCTGCAGGTCATCGGCAAGTCGCGTGGCTTCATCCAGGAGGCCGTACCGGATGTGCTCAAGATGGTCGGCCTCGACGGCAAGGCGCAGCGCCTGCCGCACGAGCTCTCGGGTGGTGAGCAGCAGCGCGTGGCGATCGCCCGCGCGGTCGTGAACAAGCCCCAGGTGCTGCTGGCCGACGAGCCGACCGGAAACCTGGACCCGGCCACCAGTGCGGGCATCATGGCCGTGCTCGAGCGCATCAACGCGGGCGGCACCACGGTCCTGATGGCGACGCACGAGGCGGCGATCGTCGACCAGATGAAGCGCCGCGTGATCGAGCTCGTCGGCGGGCAGATCGTCCGCGACGAGCGTCACGGCGGCTACGGCTTCACGGCCGCTGTCCCGATCGCGCAGCCGCTGGAACGGGACGAGCCGGCGTCGGTCGCGACGCCGGTGTACGCGGGAGGAATCCCCGCGGAGGCCGCAGCGGAGGCTCCGATGAACCGGCCGCACGCGCCGACTTCGGTGCCGACGGCGCCGGTGGCGATTCCGCAGCAGACTGCTCCGGTGCAGCCGGTCCCGCAGCCGCAGCACGTCGCGCCGCAGCACACGCAGCCGCACACGCCGCCCCACCACACGCACCCTCAGCACGTCGCCCCGCAGCAGCAGGCCGCGCCGCAGCAGGCCGCGGCACAGCAGCAGGCCGCGCCGCAGCAGCCGGTCACGCCGCCTCCGGCGTCGGAGCAGCTGCCCGACCACCTCAACTTCACCGCCAACCTCGACCTCAGCGGGCTGCGCGACAACGCCGACCGCGAGGGCGACCAGAATGTGGGGCCGACGAAATGAGATTCGGACTCATCTGGTCGGAGGTCGGCAACGGCCTCCGCCGCAACCTCTCCATGGTCGTCTCCGTCATCCTGGTGACGTTCATCTCGCTCACCTTCGTGGGCACCGCCGTGCTGCTGCAGCTGCAGATCGGCCAGATGAAGACGTACTGGTACGACCGCGCCCAGGTCGCCGTCTACATGTGCACCGAGACCGACAACTGCCAGGGCGGCGCCGCGAACGACCAGACCATCGCGGCCGTCAAGAAGCAGCTGGAGTCCCCGGAGCTGTCGCCGTACATCCAGAAGTTCTACTTCCAGGACCAGAAGCAGGGCTACGACCAGTTCAAGCAGCAGTTCAAGGGCAATCAGATCGCCGACTTCGTCACGCCGGACATGATCCCGCAGACGTTCTGGGTGAACCTGAAGGACCCGAACAACTCGGCGGTCCTGACCGAGACGCTGTCGGGAACGGCCGGCGTGCAGAGCGTCGTCGACCAACGCAGCTACCTCGATCAGATCTTCAGCATCCTGAACGCCGCGAGCTACACCGCGATCGGCATCGCCGCGCTGATGCTCGTCGCCGCCGTGCTGCTGATCGCCACGACCATCCGGCTGTCCGCGTTCTCGAGGCGGCGGGAGATCGGGATCATGCGCCTGGTGGGCGCGTCCAACCGGTTCATCCAGACGCCGTTCATCATCGAGGGCGTGATCGCCGCGCTGATCGGCTCGATCCTCGCGTCGGTCGTGATCGCCGTCGGCGTGCAGTTCTTCGTGCGCGGGTACCTGAGCCAACGCATCCAGTCGATCAACTTCGTCGGCATGGATCAGGCCTGGCTCGTCATCCCCATCCTGGTCGTGATCGGGGTGGTGCTGGCCGCCGCGTCGGCGAATTTCGCGATCCGCCGGTATCTCCGGGTCTGACCCGCTAGACTGGATGGCTGCCCGGCGACGTGCCGGGCAGCGATCCGCGTCGACGTCAGGAGCGAGCAGTGCCGAAGGAGAAGGGCCAGAAGGTCGTGGCCACCAACCGCCGCGCGCGCCACGACTACTTGATCGAGGACACCTTCGAGGCGGGGCTGGTGCTCACGGGCACCGAGGTGAAGTCGCTCCGGCTGGGGCGTGCGTCGCTCGTCGACGGCTACGCGTTCGTCGACGGGGGAGAGGCGTGGCTGGATGCCGTGCACATCCCCGAGTACGCGGACGGCACCTGGAACAACCACGCCCCGCGCCGCAAGCGCAAGCTGCTGCTGCACAAGGCGCAGATCCTCAAGATCGAGAACAAGGTCAAGCAGGGCGGCTACACGATCGTCCCGCTGTCGATCTACTTCAACGACGGCCGGGCGAAGGTCGAGATCGCGGTCGCGAAGGGCAAGCGCGAGTACGACAAGCGCCAGGCGCTGCGCGAGCGGCAGGACCAGCGCGAGGCGCAGCGGGCCATGTCCACCCGCAACCACCTCGGCGAGTGACAGACCGAAGTGACAGACTGAGGGGCATGGACTCCACCGCCCAGCGCATCCCGATCGAAGGCACCTACAACTTCCGGGATGTGGGCGGATACCCGGCGGACGGCGGGGTCACGCGGTCGGGCAAGCTGTTCCGGGCGGATGCCCTGGGCCGCCTCGGCGAGGCCGGGCGCGAGAGCCTGCGCGAGCTGGGGGTGCGGGTCGTGATCGACCTGCGCGACGACTTCGAGGTGCAGTCGCTGCCGGACGACCTGGAGGGTCTGGACGTCGAGGTGCTGCGCCTCCCGGTGTTCGAGGGCTCCGGCGCGTCGCCGTCGACCGTCGGGTCGACGATCGTGCACCTGTACGACAAGATCGTGTTCCAGCACACCGACGTGATCGCCCGCGCGCTGCGCGAGATCGCCGATACCGGCGACGAGCCGGTGGTCGTGCACTGCACGGCCGGCAAGGACCGCACGGGGATGGTCGTCGCGCTCGCACTGCTCGCGGTCGGCGTCGATCGCGAGACGGTCGTCGAGGACTACGCCGCCACCGAGGCCAACCTGGAGGGCCCGTGGCTGGAGGGGATGCTGGAGCTCGTCCGCGGGTACGGCGTCGAGGTCACGCCCGATCTGCGCATCATCCTCGGCGGCAGCCCGCGCGAGGCGCTGGAGACGACGATCGACCGGATCGAGGAGCGGTACGGCAGCGTGCACCAGTACCTCCTGGCGGCGGGGCTGGACGAGCTGGAGCTCGCGAAGCTGCGGTCGGTGCTGGTGGATGCGGACGCGCGCTGAGTCATTCACACCGAACCCATAAGCATCCTGCAGCCGCGCTCAGGGTCACTGCTGCTTACATGTGATCATGAGCAACACGCAGCCCACCGAGCCGCTGCCGCCTCGTCAGGGGCCGCCGGTGCCGCCCGCCGCGGTGCCGGCCGCGCCGGTCGCCGAGCCGTTCTACAAGCGCCACGGCCTCGCGTTCGCGATCGCGACTCTCGTGCTGTCGATCGTGGTGCTGCTCGGGATCTTCACGGCAGGGGCCTTCGCGGTCGCGGGCGTCGTGACGCGGGTGGGGGAGCGGATGATCACGCACTCCGTGCCGCACGAGGTGCAGCCGGGCGTGCCGGGACTCCCGGGCCGGCCGGGTGACGGCGGCGGAAACGGCGGCAACGGGAACGGCGGTGGTTCCTCGCAGGGTCAGGCGCTCGTGCGCGGCACCATCGCATCCATCTCGGGTGACACGTGGACCATCGACCGCCAGAACGGCGCGTCGGTCGACGTGAAGGTCGATTCGTCGACGGTCTTCGGCACGCCGGGTCAGTCGGTCTCGAAGTCGGACTTCGCGACGGGCGACGAGGTCATCGTGATCGGCAGCCGCTCGAGCGGCGCGTTCACCGCGACGCGCATCCTGAAGCTGGACGCGTTCCCGACCCGTCCGCCGTCGACGCCCGGCCCCACGGCTCCGGGTTCTTGAGCCGGCGCCGCCTCAGGAGGCGGCGAACCGCGCATGCACCTGCACGGCGATCGTGAGCTGCTCCGGCTTGAGCGACAGCGTCGCTCCGCCTACGTCGGCCGAGACCGCCCGGGCGAACAGCGGCTGCGGCGGCTGGCCGGGAGCGGACCCGTCACCGAGCATCCCGGGGTCGCTGAGCGCGAGCGGCGTGACCGAGGCGAGGCCCAGGCTCGTCGCATAGACGGTCGCCTTCGCCACCGCGTTCTCGACCGCGCGCCGCCGAGCCTCCTGCGTCAGCGTCTGGCGCCGGGCCTCCGTGAGCGACCAGGTCACCCCGTCCACCACGACCCCGTCGAGCAGGGACACCACGCCGACCCAGTCGGAGAGCGCCGTCAGGTCGCTGAACACCGCGTCGATGCCGACCTCGGCATGGTGGATGACGTCGGCACGCGACCCGTCCGGATTCCAGGGCCGGTCGCCCCAGACGCGAAGCTGATCGGACGACCACTGCACGACCGGTCCGCGCTGCGGGTCGTGCAGTTCGCGCAGCTCGCCGGTGAGCGAGACCTGGCGCTGCGTGGTCAGCGCGAGCACCTCCTCCCGCGACGGCCCGTCGTACGAGACGTGCAGCCGCAGCGCGCCGCGTTCCGCCGGGTGCCGGAGCTCGTACTCGCCCTGAACGGTGATGATCGTGTCGGCCATTCCCCGATCGTGGCATAAACCCGGAGGACGCGGTGTTGTATGATGAGTAGCTCGCCGCTGATGCGGTGAGGCGGTATCTGGAACAACTCAACAGCGCGTGACAGCGACCCGGCCGACAGGCCGCGCATGGGGATGATCGGTTTCGACATTGTCTGCGTGACTGTGAGAAGCGGGTCGAGGATGCATGGTTATCTCGTTAACGATCCATGCGAAAAAATAAGTGCCAATAACAAGAGCACTGTCTCGGCCAAGGCCGACTTCGCCCTCGCGGCGTAAGTTCACCTCCGCCATTTGAGAGACCGTCAGACCGGGAACTGTTCTCTACCCGGATCCTGGCGTCAGCTAGAGAACTTGCTTCTGCGTTGAGCATCAGGGCGCAGAGGGACTTCTACTGATACTGAGCCCGTCGAAGCAGGTGCCAGCGACAAGCTTCGGGGCTGAGAAAGCGATTTCACTGGCTACGCCCGTAGAAGGCACATGACCACAGCAGTGGACGGGGGTTCGATTCCCCCCATCTCCACCATCAGGTCGCTGTCACGCGTTGCTCGAGTGCCGCGTCATCACGCGGAAGCCGGGGCCCTTTCCGCCCGTGTCGAGACCAGTGCACCAGCCGACCTGTGCCCGCGCCGATCCAGAGCAGACCGGCCACTGCTATCAGGATTGGCATACTGAGGATTTCTATACCGACAGCCGCCGCGTCGTCTTCTACCCCGCCAGGTTGAGGTGTGCCAACCATAATCGCAACGTAGCCGACCATCTGCATGCAGGTGCCCAAAAGGGCGACTACCCAAATCCACCGGAGCTGGGTCTTCAGACCCAGGACGAGCCCGTGCATCACCGTCGCAATGACGATACATAGAGCGAGTGCACCGAAGGAGTCAATGGCATCCGGCGCAACGCCACCGTCGGGGTCGCCAGATAACACCACCGCGATCGGCGCCCACAGTGCAATCGCGCCGGCCCAGATTGCGGAGGCGATCAGTACTCCGAGAGGCGGACTGCGCCACGCATTGGTGCGACGCCGAGCGTCCCCGTCAAACCGCCATCTTCCGTCGAGGCTGGAGATAGGGAGCCACTGCACACCGTCCCACCACCACTCACCATCGGTCGACACGGTCGCTCCCTCCGCTGCTGAACTCATCGCGCTCCTCGCTTCTCCTGCCCCGCGGCCGAGAGTATTGCCATTCGAGAACGGGCGAATCCTGCTAGAGACTGAGAGTCACCAAACGCCTGCCCGTAAGCCGATCGGCTTTGCAACGCGGAAGTTCGGTCAGCGGTGCACGACTAGGCTGCCAGCATGGCTCGGGACTTCACGAATGATGAGCGAGTTTTGCTTCGGTTCCTGACTTTCGGGGAGGACCAAGCAGCATTGCTCGCGCGATCCCAAATCGAAGCGGCTCGGTTCGCGAACTACTGGGGCGAGGGGGACCAGAGCTTCAATATCGAGTCGGCGCCCGGAGTTGCGCGTTTACCGGTTGAGGATGGCGTCTACCGACCCAGCGACAAGTACTTCACCCTGTCGTCGGGCGAGCAGGGCGGTCTGATGCTCTGGGTGAGGTCCGGACAGATCGATGCGCTAGAAGTTTACTGGTGGGCGGAAAGCATCCTGAGGCTTCCGTTTCCCAATGAGATCTCCGATTTGCCGCCGCTCGAAGGGGCAGGGAATGCTCGGCAATGATCAATAAGCGATCGTCCAACGGGACGACGGATGTCTCGTTGGGAGGCTCGCCCGATCGTCAACCGGCGTCTCCGCGTGTGATGATCAGCACGTGACTGAACCCGCGACCGGCAAGCCGAATCACGTTCCGCTCATCAATATCCTCGCGGGCGTCGTCATGATCGTTGTCTTTGGTCTGTTCATAATCGACGGCTATCCACCGTCGCGGTCAATCATTCCCCCCGTCGGCGTTGCGGTCGGAGTCGTATTGATCGTTGTAGGCCTCATCAGCCACGCGCGACGGCGGGCTTCCGCGCACTCGCACGACTGACAACGAGCTCGACGTCCACCATTCGGTCGCTGTCACGCGTTGTTCGAGATACTCGTCATCACGCGGAAGTCTGGGCCTCCTCCGCTTGAGGGGGAGGCCTTGTGGCATGTTTACATGGAAGCGCCGAGCCTCAGCGAGGTGCGGGACGGGATCGCGCGAATTCTTTGCGACGGACGGTCAGATGGGTGAATCGACACATGGATGATCGCGGCTCTCGGACGTCAGATGCCCTTCATCGAGTCGAGCTGGAGCTGCCCGCCTTGGCGCCGGCTTTGTGGGGAAGCTTGCGAGGGCCGGTCGACGATGGGGGGGCTCGCAGCCCTCCGGGTCGCGGTTTCGCCGATGGAGCTTCCCGCCGAGCTCGAGGTTCTCCTCCGCTCTCACAACGGGCAGGCGGCAGGTGGAGAATGGTGGCCGACGCTCGAGTGCGGCCCGTTGCTCGGTGCCGACAGGATCGTTGAACAGTGGTATCAGGCCGCGGGCGACGCCGTTCCCGAACGATCCGGGACCATCATCGACGCCAGTTGGCCTTACCGGCCCCGAGCCGTCGCGCCGAGTCTCGCCGACGCGCTCGACGCGGCGGTGGACCTAGCCCGAGCGGGGCTGCTACCGACCCTCAGCGATGATCGCGCACGACAGGAAGAACGAGCCGCGTTCCTGGACGACCTCTGGCAGTCGGGGTGGGCAGGCAACGTCCTCGGACGGCGCAGCGAGATCGACCCCGTCACCTGGCCCGACTCCCGGGGCGGCCCGCACCTCGTCAACGAGGGCTGAACGGCAGCAGCCTCTCGACCCGCCGATTGAGTCCCCACCGCGGGCATCGCTCGGACGCTCACCGGTCCCGAACAGCCGCCTGGCGTCAGCAGACGTGAACCATCGCGCCCGCGCGCTCGACCGGGTAGCTGTCGCCGTTCGGCATCGGGAACATGTCGCCGGGTCCCTCGTGGTTTAGCGAGACGACTCGCTCCCCGCTCTCCGAAGACCATTGCCAGTAGGCGCCGTCACTTGTCAGAAAACCGACCCGTTCAAGCCGACCGCTGATCCTCTCGTAGGCGTCCCCTCCTGTGATGAGGGCGAGATAGCACGGCGCGCCGGACGCTCCTCCGCCGTAGTACTGCTCCTTCGTAATCGTGCCCGTGGATGAGAGTGCCAGTCGATCGACAACGGCTTTGACGTCGTCGTAGCGGTGCGGGTCGATTCCGATTACGTCGCATCCCGAGAGCCCGACGGCGACAGCGGCAGCACTCCCAGCGAGCGCTATGAAGCGTATTCGTGCCATACGGATCACGACGGCTCCTCTCCGCGTCACAGCTTGTCAGTTCATGGGCTCCATCGACTGCTGCTCCATCGAGTTTCTGCGAAGCCACGCACCTTCGTAGCAATCGAGCGCGCCCTGACCTATCCTCAGGTTTCGGCGGCTCGAATTGCTGCGACAGCCGATCCCGCCGACCGACCCGCGTGCGTTGGGGGGAAGAAGCTCATGACGGTCGCATCTGAGAGCTTCGACAGCCTCCCCTCGGGCTCATCCCGCCGGTCGCAGTGGCTGTTGCGCCACTCCTGGTGGACGTTGATCCCCTGGGCCTTGCTCTGGGCTGCGGTGCACTTCTGGTCGCATGGATGGTCGTGGCACTTCTTCGTGACCGGCGTACATGCCTTGTTCTCGCCCGCCGGCCTGAGCGTGTACGTGCATCACCCTGAGCTGCAGATGGGGCCGCTGGCTTTCGTGGCGGCCGCCCCCTTCGTACTGTTCTTCCCCGGGCAAGCCGGACAGCTGACCGGGATTCTCGCCATCACCGCGCTCGGTTTGGTCGCCGTTCGGGAGATCGCGCTGATCGCCTACGGTGCCGTGAGCAGGATAACGATGCAGTGGTTCGCGAGTTCGCTCCTGATCCTGATCGTCTGGGCGGAGGTGGCCGCCCAGACGGAGCACTTCGACGACGCCCTGGCGATCGTGTCCGCGCTCATCGGCCTGCGCCTCGTGCGGCAGTCCCATCCCCTGGCCGCCGCGATCATGTTCGGGCTCGCCGTCGACTTCAAACCGTGGGCGCTCCCCTTCGGCCTCCTGCTGTTGCTGGCCGCGCGACGGTCGTGGTTGCCGGCTGCGGGGCTTTTCGTCGTCGTCGTGGCGGCGGCCTGGCTGCCGTTCATCGTCGCCGACCCTCGTACCCTGGAAGCGCTGCACTTCGGCATCCGGGTGGACCGGGATTCCACGCTCCACCTCATCCAGCCCACCGCTACCGTGACGCCCGGCTGGGATCGCTACGCGCAGGCGGGGGCGGCGATCGTGCTCTCGCTGATCGCCATCTGGCGCAGACAGTGGGCCGCGGTCTTCACGATCGTCTTCGCGGTGCGTCTGCTCCTGGACCCCGGCACGAAGAACTACTACGACGCCGGCCTGGTCGTCGGAACCGCCCTCTTCGATCTCATCACCGCAGTGGGCGCGCTGCCGTTCGCGACCATGGCTGCCATGCTGCTTGTCTACCTGCCCTCGCACGTCCTGGTCGGCCTGGCGAACGTGCGCGGCATCATCCGCACCATCGCACTCGTCGGTCTTCTCGCCGCGGTGGTCGTGGTTCCCGCTCTCACGCGTCGCGCACCCGTCGCCGCTCCACGGCGCCCCTCGTCTCCGGCGCAGGGCGAGCGAAGCCACCCGTGATCAGGTGAAGATCGACCACTCCGCCCGGTCGAGGATCATGGGCCGGCCCTGCGCGACTACCTGCCACGTCCGCTCGTCGCGGCCGGCGTACTCGGCCAGGAGCGTCGTGTACTTCCAGTCGCCGGCGACGCGGTCCCAGCGGATCAGCGAGATGAGCTGGCCGTTCCGCAGGTAGGGCACCGGGGCGATCTCGTCCGGGTGCGGATCGTGCTGAATGTTCGCGTGCAGTTTCACGGCATTCCCCTCCCGTTGCCGAACACGGTTCCCCGGTGCTCCGCGTGGAGGTGCCGGATGCGCACAGTGTGACTCCGAAATGGTTCGACTGACAAGTAGTTAGTCGGGTGACTTCACCGTCTTCCCGACCGCCCGTCTTGCGAAGTAGCGTGCGGGCACGCACCGCGAAGCACGCGGTCCCGAAGGGATGGAGTCGTCATGACGTTCTGGGATTTCCTCGTCTGGTCGTTCTGGTTCTACCTCGTGTTCGTGTGCATCACGATCTTCATCCGCGTGATCATCGACATCTTCCGCGACCCCGGGCTGAACGGCTGGGCGAAGGCGCTGTGGATCCTGTTCCTGGTGGTCCTTCCGTTCCTGGCCGCCTTCATCTACCTGATAGCCCGCGGCGGCAAGATGGCGCAGCGGAGCATGGCCGGGATGGCCGAGGCGCAGCAGGCGAACGACCAGTACATCCGGTCGGTGGCCGGCTCGGGAGCGGGGTCGCCCACGGGTGAGATCGAGTCGGCGAAGCGCCTGCTCGACAGCGGCACGATCACGCAGGCCGAGTTCGACACGCTCAAGGCGAAGGCGCTCGCCGGCACGCGATGACCGCACCATGACCGCGACCACGACCCGCACGGTCGCCGGGTGGACGCTCGTCCCCCTGGCGCTGGCACAGTTCATCTGCTCGTTCGCGGGCTCGAACATGAACGTGATGCTCAACGACATGAGCCGGGACCTCGGCACGACGGTCGCGGGCATCCAGCTCTCCATCACGCTGTTCCTGCTGACGATGGCGGCGTTGATGGTGCCGTTCGGCAAGCTCACGGACCTGCTCGGACGCAAGACGTGCTTCCTGCTGGGCCTCGGGGTCTACGCCCTCGGCGCCGTGCTCAGCGCCCTCGCTCCGGGGCTCGGGCTGCTCGTGCTCGGCAACTCGATCCTGGAGGGCGCTGGCACGGCCCTGCTCATCCCTCCCGTGTACATCCTGGTGACGCTGTACTGGAAGGACACGCAGAGCCGCGCCCGGTCGTTCGGCCTGGTGAGCGCCGCCGGCGGTGTCGGCGCGGCGACGGGACCGCTGATCGGGGGATGGATCTGCAGCGCGATCAGCTGGCGGGCGGCGTTCATCTTCCAGGCGCTGGTCATCGTGGTCATCATCCTGTTCGCGCTCGCCCTGAAGGATCCGCTGGCCGCCGATCCGGAGCGCCCGTACGACGTCATCGGCGCCGTGCTCTCGGGCCTCGGACTCGTCCTGTTCGTCGCGGGCATCCTGGTGGTCGACACGTCGCCGCTGCTGGCGGTAGCGCTGCTGGTCGTCGGCGCCGGGGTCATAGCCGGGTTCTTCGCGTGGATCCGGAGGCTCGAGCGACGGCATCGCGAACCGCTGCTGTCGACGTCGCTGTTCGCCGACCGCACCTCGAACCTCGGCCTGATCACCCAGAACTTCCAGTGGCTGCTGCTCATGGGCGTCTCGTTCCTCGTGTCCAGCCACCTGCAGGTGGTGCGGCACTACGACGCGATCCAGACCGGCGTCATCTTCACCGCCGCGACGGTCGGCATCCTGGTCTCGTCGCTGGCCGCGGGGCGGCTGGCGCGGATCATCGCCCAGCGCACCCTGATCCTCGGCGGGTTCCTGCTGACCGGGATCGGCACGGTGCTGCTCCTGCTCGTGGGCGCCATCCCGGGCGGCTGGCCGTTCGTGCCCGGGCTGCTCGTGATCGGTCTCGGCGTCGGCGTGATGCTGACGCCCAGCGTCAACGTGGTGCAGTCGGCGTTCCCCGAAGCGCAGCAGGGCGAGATCTCCGGGCTGTCGCGCAGTGTGTCCAACCTCGGGTCGAGCTTCGGCACCGCCATCGTCGGTACAGTGCTCGGGTTCGGCGTGGGCCAGCGGGCGGGCGGCTACGTGCTCGCCATGGCGGTGCTCGTCGTCGTCGCGGTCGTGGGAGCTGTGGTCTCGGGGTTCCTGCCGCGCGGGCGGGAGGGTGCGCTGCCTAGCCAGCCGGTCACCACCTGAGCGACCATTCGGACGTTCCGTCCTATCCGAAGGGGTTGCACATGGCCGACAGCTCGCACACGTCCGTGATCGGGGAGCCGCTTCCGCCGGCCCGCACACTGCCGTTCCCGCCCAAGAAGTCCGGGAGCATCGCCGGACGGACGATGCAGGAGTCGACGTACTCGCCGCTCCCGCCGGAGAAGCACCTCCACCCGGATGCGCCGAACGTCCTCCTGGTGCTCATCGACGACGCCGGTCCCGCGCTTCCCGCGCCTCTGGGCGGCAAGGTGGCGACGCCGACGCTGGAGCGCATCCGGGAGGCCGGGATCGGCTACAACAGGTTCCACACGACCGCGATGTGCTCGCCGACCCGCGCGTCACTCCTCACCGGCCGCAACCACCACCGCGTGGGTGCCGGGCAGATCGCCGAGCTGGCGAACGACTGGGACGGCTACTCCGGGCACATCCCGAAGAGCAGCGCGACGCTGGCGGAGGTGCTCGGACAGTACGGGTACGCGACGGCCGCCTGGGGGAAGTGGCACAACACGCCCGCCGAGGAGACGACCAAGGCGGGGCCGTACGACAACTGGCCGACCGGCGTCGGCTTCGACTACTTCTACGGGTTCCTCGCCGGCGAGGCCTCGCAGTACGAGCCGAACCTGGTGCGCAACACGACGAGCGTGCTGCCGCCGAAGACCCCGGAGGAGGGCTACCACCTCTCCGAGGACATCGCCGACGACGCCATCGCCTGGCTCCGCGACCACAAGGCGCTCGCGCCGGACCAACCGTTCTTCATGTACTGGGCGACCGGGGCCATCCACGGGCCGCACCACATCATGAAGGAGTGGGCCGACAAGTACGCGGGCGTCTTCGACGACGGCTGGGACGTCTACCGCGAGGAGGCGCTCGCCGGGGCGAAGGCAGCCGGGTGGGTGCCGGAGGACGCGGAGCTGACGCCGCGCCCCGAGTCGCTGCAGGGGTGGGAGGAGATCCCCGAGCACCAGCGTCCGTTCCAGCGCCGGCTGATGGAGGTGTGCGCCGGGTTCGGCGAGCACGCCGACGTTCAGGCGGGCCGGGTCGTGGACGAGGTCGAGCGGCTGGGCTACCTCGACAACACCATCGTCGTCTACATCTGGGGAGACAACGGCTCGTCCGGCGAGGGCCAGAACGGCACCATCAGCGAGCTGCTCGCGCAGAACCAGATCCCCACCACGATCGACCAGCACATCGCCGTGCTGGAGGAGCTGGGCGGACTGGACGTGCTCGGCACCGCCCAGGTGGACAACCAGTACCACGCTGCGTGGGCTTGGGCCGGCTCGACCCCGTACCAGGGGATGAAGCTGCTCGCGTCGCACTTCGGCGGCACCCGCAACCCGATGTTCATCCAGTGGCCCGGGCACATCGAGCACGACCCGGTGCCGCGCACGCAGTTCCATCACGTCATCGACATCGCGCCGACGCTGTACGAGATCCTCGGCATCTCGCATCCGGACACGGTGGCGGGCAACCCGCAGGACCCGATCGACGGCATCAGCCTGGCCTACTCGATCGACGACAAGGAGGCCGAAGGCCGCCGGCGCACCCAGTACTTCGAGATCATGGGGAGTCGCTCCATCTACTCCGACGGCTGGATGGCTTCGGCGCTCGGGCCGCGCATGCCGTGGGTGCCCGGGGCGCCTCCCGGCATCCGCACCTGGACGCCGGACCAGGACACCTGGGAGCTCTACGACCTCGAGCACGACTGGAGCCAGGCTCACGACCTCGCGGCCGACAACCCGGAGAAGGTCGCGGAGCTCAAGGAGCTGTTCGCGATCGAGGCGGCGCGCAACGACGTGCTGCCGGTCGGCGGCGGGCTGTGGGTGGTGACGATGCATCCGGAGGACCGGATCGCGCCGCCGTATACGGCGTGGGAGTTCTCGGGTGACACCGTGCGCGTGCCCGAGTTCTGCGCGCCGGCGCTCGGCACCCGCGCCAACCTCGTGACGATCGAGGCGCAGCTGGGGGAGAGGGCGAACGGCGTGCTGTACAAGCTCGGCGGAGCCGGCGGCGGCCTGACCGCGTTCCTGCTCGACGGGGTGCTCACGTACGAGTACAACCTGTTCCTCATCCAGCGGACCATCATCCGGTCGGCGGCGCCGCTGAACGCTGGGGCTCACGCGATCGAGATCGAGACGACCGTGCTCGAGCAGCGGCCCGCGTCGCCGCTGCGCGTGGATCTGCGCGTGGACGGGAGCGTCGTCGGCTCGGACACCGTGCCGATCAGCATCCCGCTGCTGTTCTCGGCGAACGACTGCCTCGACATCGGCCGCGCCTACGGTGGGCCGCCGTCGCGGGCGTACGCGGACCGGATGCCGTTCGCCTTCGACGGCGACATCGGCCGGGTGCGGATCGCCTACACGGCGGAGTGAGCATGTCGAGGAAGGGCCCCGGTCGGTGCCGGGGCCCTTCGCGCGAGCAAGTCGCGCGTGATCCCGCCGCCGAGCGTGATCGTCGACGCCTCTGCAACGTGTTCGACCGTGAAGGTCAGGAGTGCGGCGCGTAGGGCGCCCAGTCCTCCAGGTCGTATTCCAGCTCGATGCCGGAATACAGCCGCACGAACCAGCGCCCCGAGTCCGCCCCTGCGAACTGCCCGGTGACCGTGTCGCACCTCCAGTCGCCCTCGTCGTCGCGGTACCAGCGGATGAGCCCGATGTGCTCCCGCAGGCGCGGAGCGTGCGGCGGGTGGATGTAGTCGGTGTCGTCGCCCATGAGATCTTCCCCCTCACTCGATCGTTATGCGGGCAAAGTAACGCGAGCGGATGCCGTGGGACATCATCCTTTTGGGATGAGATCCGGTCGACGCGCACGGGAGGTGACTCGTCGCGGTCTCGTGGGAGACGCTAGCGTGTCGCGCATGAGCGACATGGTGGCGATCGCCGGCGGCACCTTCCACATGGGGTCGGCCGAGTTCTACCCCGAGGAGCAGCCCGTCCACGAACGCGTCGTCGCGCCGTTCCTGATGGACCGGTACGAGGTGACGAACGCCGACTTCGCCGCGTTCGCGGACGCGACAGGGTACGTGACCGTTGCGGAGCGTCCGCTCGACGCCGCCCAGTTCCCCGACCTGAGCGAGGAGGACCGCGAGCCCGGCGCCATGGTGTTCACCGCCACCACGGGCCCCGTCGACCTGCGCGACTGGCGGCAGTGGTGGCGGTGGGAGCCGGGCGCGGACTGGAGGCATCCCGAGGGGGTGGGCAGCGACATCGGTGACCGGATGGACCGCCCGGTCGTCCAGGTCGCCTACGAGGATGCGACCGCCTATGCGGCATGGGCCGGCAAGCGGCTGCCGACCGAGGCCGAGCACGAGTACGCCGCGCGCGGCGGCGTCGACGGCGCCCGCTTCTCCTGGGGCGAGGAGCCGTACCCGGGCGGAGAAGCGCGCGCCAACACCTGGCTCGGCCGCTTCCCGTACGACAACCGCGGCCGGTTCGGCGCGACGCCCGCCCCGGTCGGGTCGTACCCGCCCAACGGCTACGGCTTCTACGACCTGATCGGCAACGTCTGGGAGTGGACCAGCGACTACTACGCGCCGCGCCATGCCATCCCGGGGGAGCGGCCCGTGGACGCGGGAGCCCGGCCGAGCCTGCTATCCGCTGGCACCGCCGACCCGACTCCCGCACGCAGGGTGCTCAAGGGCGGCTCCTACCTGTGCAGCCCCGAGTACTGTCTGCGGTTCCGCCCCGCGGCGCGCTCGCCGCAGACGGAGGACACCGCCACCACCCACATCGGATTCCGCTGCGCGGCGGACGCCGGCTAGCGGGGTCAGTCGTCCGGTTTGAACCCGCTGGTGGCCTGCTCGTACGTCGTGTGCGGCCGTTTCGGATACGACATGGCCGGTGGCGGCACGTCCGTCTTCTGCAGAGCGCCGAGCACCAGCTGCTCGACGAGGTGCGCCGCGGTCGTGTTCCTGTGCCGTGCGATGCGGACCAGTGCCGCATACTCCGGTTCCCCCAAATGGATCCGCAGCGGTACGCCCCCGGGCGCTCGTCCTGGCCCGAGGGTGGTCGCCGCGATGTTCTGCGCTTCGCCCATGCCGGGATTGTGCATCACCTCCACCCCTTCGCAATAGACAGCAGAAATCGTGTCTAGCCGACGCGTTCGCGGCGGGTGCATCATGCGGACGAAGGCACAACAGGCGACGCGCTGGACCCGGGACTCTTCGGCACCCGAGTGGCAACCCGCGCGTCCCGCCGGCCGGCTCGCGGGGGTGGGCCGGCCGGCCCTCCACGGGCCGGCGTCCGCCGGAACGACCGCGCGTGAAAGGTGGAGACCATGTCCCAGGCACCCACGGCGACCGGCTGGGTCGGATGGGCGTACTTCGCGTCCATCCTGCTCATCATCGGCGCGGCGATCGACATCTTCTACGGGATCATGGCGATCGCCGGACCGAACACCGCCTACTTCGTGGGCGGCGGCGCCGTCGGATCCTTCGACGTGGCCGCGTGGGGATGGTGGTCGCTGGTCATCGGCGTGCTGCTTCTGCTGGCGGGCGTCTTCCTGATGCGCGGAGCGATGTGGGCGCGCGTGTTCGCCATCATCGTCGCCGCCGTCAACGCGGTGTCGCAGCTGATGTCGCTTCCCGCGCAACCCTGGTGGTCGATCGTGATGGTGGCGATCGACGTGCTGGTCATCTACGCGGTCACGGTCCACGGGCGCGAGCTGCGTTCCTGACATACGGACGCCGGGGGATGGGGAGATGAGCGAGCCGACGTTCCTCGCGCTTCTCCTCTACCCCGACGAGTCGCGGGATGCGTTCAGCGTCCGCCTGCCGATGCAGGGCAGCCGTCCGCCGAACATCCTCCGCACCTCCGCGACGTTCGAGGGAGCGCAGGCGGTGGAGGTCTTCCGCCTCGCCGACGCGAGCTCCTGGCCGGAGTGCGCCGCCTTCCTCTACGAGGAGACGCTGCCTGGCACCGTCAAGGACGGCTCGATGGTCGAGCAGGTTCCGACCCCGGACGATTGAGGCCCGCGTTTTCGCTTATATCCGGCGGATATCAGCTGATTCGCTGCACCGCCAGGTAGGCGGCCGCGAGCCCCGCGATCGTCCAGCTGACAAGGCTGCCGATCAGGAACTCCTCGGCCTTCGAGCCTCGGCGCCCGTCCGCACTGATCTCCGGGAAGCGGACGATTCCCTTCGCCGCGAGCAGCCCGACGATCACCGCCTCCGCGCCGACCAGTGCCAGTGCGACGATCAGGATGCGCTCCAGCGGCCCGATCACCCGGCCGCCGCGAAGGGCGGGTGCCGCAGCCGCAGCGGTTCCCGGTGTCCCCGCCGCTTCGGTCACCGCTGCCAGATCGCGAGAGCCGACGCTGACGCGCCAGCGCCGCGGTGCTGCGTCGGCGGCCGGTGCCTCAGCTGCGAGCGCACGCCCGAACGCCGCGCGGCAGACGACATTGGCGGTGCGCGTCAGCAGCACCCCGACGGCGACGACCGCGATGACGAGGGACAGGGTGAGCTGATGGAGACCCGCGGCCGAGGTGGCGTCGGTGAACGCCCGTGCCAGGGTCGAGGTGCCGAGGCTGGGACGCTCGACCAGCACCGCGACCGCGACGACCGGAACGGCGATCACCGCGGCCGACAGGAACGCCACATGCCCGTGGCCGCGGAGGAAGCGCGATTCCAGTGCAAGCCAGACCACGCCGTACAGCGCGATGATCGTGGCCCAGGCCGGCGGTGTGGACAGAAGCAGCCAACCGGCGGCTGGCAGCAGGAGGGCCGCCGCTGCCGCGGCCCAGCGTCCCGGGATTCCTGCGGCGGGATCCCGACCTGGGCGCCCCACCGCTGCCAGGCCGACGACCGCGTCCGTCATCGCGATGGTCAGGAGCAGTACGGCGGAGATCACGGTGCGGTCCCCTTCGACACGAGGTCGATACCGCCCGCGAGTGCGATGGCACCGGACCGGTGCAGCGTCTGCGAGACGGCGGACTGCGCGATCCGCTCCTCCGCCGCGAGCTCGCGCTGGGTGCGGCCTTCGATCCAACCGGCGGCGAGCCTCCGCTCGCGCGCCTTCATACGCCAGATGGTGTGATCTCGCTGCAGGAGCAGAGCATCCACTGCGGCCGCCACGGCCGAGTCCTCGGCGATGAGCCAGGTTCGCACGCTGGGCTGGCCGCCGTCTTGGAGTCGGTGGGCGATCTGGATGGCCTCGCGGGCCCGCCACCACGCAGAGCCGTCCTGGATCGAACCACCGTTGCGCGTCTGCTCGATCTCGGTCGCCTCCCCGGCACCGAGCCCGAAGCGGCATTCCAGCCCATCGGGGAGGGTCAGCAGCACGAGTGCAGTCGCACCGAGCGCCGAGGCCACATCGGGATAGCGTGCCTGGAACTCGTCTCCGACGGTGGCCCAGAGCGGTTCATCAGGGGGAAACGTCGCGTCGGCGCGGGCGAAGACCGCTCGTACGGTGTCCTGAGCTTCTGCACGGGCGCCCAGCGCGCGGGAGCCCACGATGTCGACGATGAGTGCGACGGTGGGATTCATGCCACCACATTATCGCTTATATCGACCGAATATAAGCGAAATCGCGGGTGCGTCACCGGAAGCGTCACCACGACGCGATCGCCCAGTCGAGCGTGACTCCGAAGACCGTCAGCACCGAGACGTGGCCCTCGTGGGGCCGGATCCACAGTTCGGCCCGGGGGAGTCGCTCGAGCATCGCGGCAGCGTGCGGCGCCGGGACGACGCGGTCGGCGCCGCCCTGGACGAGCAGCACGGGGCACCGGACGCTCCGCAGGTCGACGCCCCAGGGGGAGGTGTAGGCGACGTCGTCGTCCACCTCGCCGGTCGGTCCCTCCGACGCGCCCGCCTGGGCGTCGGCGCCCAACACGCCCCATACCCCGTCCAGGGTCTCGAAGTCACGCGAGGTGAACTGCTTCGGGTCCCACTCCGCCGTCTCGGCGTAGGCGAGCCGGGCGTCGCGGCCGGCGAGGGCGGCCTGCAGGCCGCCGGGTGCCGCCATGCCCGAGAACCAGTCGGGGGAGCCGTCGAAGGGGGCGATGCCGGCGAGCGTGACGACCGCTGACACGCGGTCGGGGGCGAGCGCGGCCAGCGCCAGCGCGTGCGGTCCGCCGCCGGACGCACCGGCGGTCACGCCCCGCTCCACGCCCAGCGCATCCAGCACCGCGAGCACGTCACCCGCCGCGTCCGCCACCGAGCGGCCGGGGAGCGCATCCGATCCCGGATAGCCGGGGCGGGCAGCCGAGATCACGCGCAGGCCGCGGCGGGCCGCCTCCGCCGCCACGGGCTCGATGACGGCTCCCGTCTGCGGAGTGCCGTGGTGCCAAACCAGCACCGGCGCGTCTGGCGCGCCACCGGTGTCGAAGTACCTCACGGCACGGCCGTCCGCGCTGCGCAGCTCCTGCGCGTCGGTCACGGGCGCCACGCCTCCAGTTCGGCGAGCAGCGCGTCTTTGCGCTCGGGCGACGCGAACGACGCCTCGATCGACGTGCGCGCGAACCGGCGCGCCTGGTCGGCGGTCAGCCCGAGCGCATCCCGCACCGCGATGAAGTTCGTGCCGGCGTAGCCGCCGAAGTAGGCCGGGTCGTCGGAGTTGATCGTGACCGGCACCCCCGCCGCGTCGAGCCGGAGCAGGGGATGGTCGCGCAGGTCGGGCGTCGCCTGCAGCCGCACGTTCGACAGCGGGCACACGGTCAGCGGGATCCGCTCAGCGGCCAGGCGCTCCACCAGCTCCGGGTCCTCGATCGAACGGATGCCGTGGTCGATCCGCTCGGCGTGGAGCAGGTCGAGCGCCTCCCGCACATAGGCGGGCGGGCCCTCCTCGCCCGCGTGAGCGACCGCGTGCAGGCCGGCCGCCCGGGCACGCGCGTAGACGGCCTCGAACAGCGACGGCGGATAGCCGACCTCGGCCGAGTCGAGCCCAACGCCGATGATGCGGTCGGTCCGGGCGAGTCCGGCCGTCAGCGCCTCCTCGGCGGATTCGACCGGCGCGTCGCGCAGGAAGCACAGGATGAGCGCGCCGGTGATCCCGTGCTCGCGTTCCGCCTCGTCGAGTGCGTCGCCGATCCCGTCCACCACGTCGTCGAACGCGACGCCGCGCGACGTGTGCGCCTGAGGATCGAAGAACAGCTCGACGTGCCGCACGCCCTGCCCGCCCGCGCGCCGCAGGTAGCGGCGGGTCAGCTCGGCGAAGTCCTCCCGCGTCCTCAGCACCGCCATCGTCGCGTAGTAGAGGTCGAGGAAGGACTGGAGGTCGTCGAAGTCGTACTGCGCGGCGAGCTCGTCCACGTCGGCGTAGGGCAGCTCCACCCCGTTGCGGGCGGCGAGCTCGAAGGCGAGGTCGGGCTCCAGCGTCCCTTCGATGTGGAGGTGCAGCTCGGCCTTGGGCAGTGCGCGCAGGGCGTCGTCGGTGAGGGCGTCCGTCATGGTGACGATCCTCCCACCGACCGACGACGCTCGGCCGGAGGGCGGACGCGGTTCCGTCGCATCCGCCGTAGCGTCGCCGTATGGTCCGCCGCCGTCTCGTCCTCGCCCTCGCCGCCGTCGCGCTGATCGCCGCCGGGCTCGTCCTCGCGCGCACGACCGACAGCGCCGCCTGGACGTTCGTCGGCGACGCCCTCTACGCGGCGATGCTGTACGCCGTCGTGGGCGCGGGGCTCCCTCGGGCCGCTCCCGCGCTCGTGGGCTCTATCGCCTTCGGCGTGAGCGCCGCGGTCGAGTTCTTCCAGCTGACCGGCATCCCCGCGCAGCTCGCGACCACGATCCCCGGTGCTGCGCTCGTGCTCGGGACGACGTTCCAGGGCAGCGATCTCGCCGCCTACGCGCTCGGCGCGGCGGCCATGGCCGCGGGCGACGCCGTCATCCGACGCGCAGGAGGATCTTCCCGCGGTGCGCGGACGACTCCATCCGCCGATGCGCCGCCGCAGCGTCCTCCAGCGGGAACACCGAGTCGATGACCGGGCGGACGCGTCCCTCCGCCAGCAGCGGCCACACGTTCTCGCGCACCGCCGCGATGATCGCCACGCGCTCGGCGAGCGGCCGGGCGCGCAGCGTCGTGCCGTGCAGCGACGCCCGCTTGCGCATCATCAGGCCCATGTCGATGGAGGCGGGCGTCCGGTCGCGCACGGCGATGGACAGGATGCGGCCGCCGACGCTCAACGCCTCCAGGTCGCGCTCGATGTACGCGCCGCCGACGATGTCGAGGACGACGTCCGCGCCGCGCCCCTCCGTGAACGCGTCCACCGCCTCCACGAAGTCCTGCTCGCGGTAGTTCACCGCGGCGTCCGCCCCCACCTCGCGGCAGAAGTCCGCCTTGTCGTCGCTGCCCGCGGTCGCGATGACCTGCGCGCCGAACGCGCGAGCCAGCTGGATGGCCATGGTCCCGATGCCGCTCGCGCCGCCGTGCACGAGGAGCACTTCGCCGGCCGACAGCCGGCCGAGCGCGAAGACGTTGGACCACACGGTCGCGGCGACCTCCGGGAGCCCTGCCGCTTCGACCAGGTCGACGGCGTCCGGCACCGGGAGGACGAGTCCGGCATCCACCGTCACCAGCTCGGCGTAGCCGCCGCCCGGGAGCAGCGCGAAGACGCGGTCGCCGACGCTCCACCCGTCGACGCCCTCGCCGAGCGCGTCGATCGTGCCGGACACCTCCAGCCCCGGCCAGTCCGGCGCGCCGGCGGGCGACGGGTAGTACCCGCGTCGCTGGCTGAGGTCGGCGCCGTTGAGCCCGGCGGCCGCGACCCGGATGCGCACCTCGTGCGCCGCGGGCACAGGATCCGGCCGCTCCGCGACCTCCAGGACGTCCGCTTCGCCTGGCCGCGGCACGACGACGGCGCGCATCAGGAACGACCCGCGTCCTGCATCGACCGGGTGCGGTCCGACCTCCGGCCGAGCACATCCCGCACCTTCACCTTGCTGGAGTACTCGATCGACCCGTAGCGGAACAGCCGCACGGCGATCCGCAGCACGACGACGGACAGCACGAACAGCTCGACGATGATGACGATGGCCTGCCAGAGGGGCAGCGAGCCGAAGGCGTTCAGGATGAGCGCGGTGATCGGCGCCGTGTAGGGGAAGAAGGCGAGCAGCTGCACGATCGGGGACTGCGGCGAGCTGATCGCGAAGCCCGAGGCGTACAGCGGGATGACCACCGCGAAGATCACGACGGAGAACACGGGGGCCGCATCCTTCGCCGTCGGCATGACCGCGCCCACCGCGACCAGGGTCCCGGTGAAGAGCGCGAAACCGCCGATCAGGATCAGCGCGCCGACGATCATCTTCTGCGGATCGAACACCAGCCCGCTCAGGTCGAAGTCCGGCAACTGCAGCTGGTTGCGGAAGAACAGGTACCCGACCAGCATCGGCAGGGCGAACACCGCCAGTTGGATGATCCCGATGGCGAACAGCGAGATCACCTTGCCGAGCAGCAGGTTCGTCGGGTTGATCGTCGTCAGGATCATCTCGGTGACGCGGTTCTCCTTCTCCTCCAGCGTGGAGTTCAGCATCTGGTTGCCGAGGAACACGATCACGACGAAGAACGCCGCGAGGAACAGCAGTGCGGGGAGGATCGCCTCGAACCCGGGCGCGACCTTCCCGTTCAGGAACGTCGTGGTGTTCGTCTTCACGTCACCGCGCAGCACGGCGACGGTGGTCGGGTCGGCCACCTTCTTCTGCACGCTCGCCGACAGCAACGACTCCGCGACCGCCGAGTACTTGCTGTTCTGGAAGACGCCGGAGTCCTCGCCGTAGACGCGGATCGTCTGCGTGGCGGGGTCGGACGGGTACGCGAAGTACGCCGGCGTCCCGCCGACCTGCACCTCTTCGACGCCCTCTGCGTCCGACCCGATCTCGGTGCCGCCGTACTGCTTCGCGAGGGCGGCATCCACCAGCCCGGAGGAGTCCGAGTAGAGGAACTCGAACCGGGCGTTCTTCTGCTGGTCGGCGGTCTTGGCCGTGGACACGTTCGAGGCGATGATCAGGCCGCCGAGGCCGAACACGAGGATGGGGATGATCAGCGTGACCGCCCAGAACCGGCGCTTGGTGATCGTGCGCCGGAACTCGAAGCCGATGACCGTGCTGAGGTTGTGCCGGGCCATGGTCAGTCCTCCTGGCTCTGCGCGCCGTAGACCTCGACGAAGATGTCGTCGAGCGATTTACGGGTCGGGGCGAAACGCGTCACCCGGACGCCGGCCTCCACCAGCTCGCGGAGGATGCCGGCGGTGTCGGCGCCCTCGGAGGGCTCCAGCTGCGCGTGGCCGTCGGCGTCCGCCAGCACCCGGTACGCGGGGGAGGCCGGAATCGTGCCCTGGTGGTCGACGTGGACGATGGTCCCCCCGAACTGGTCCTGCACCTGCTCGACGGTCCCGTAGGCGCGGGCCGTGCCGTCCTTCAGCAGGATGACGCGGTCGCAGAGCCGCTCGACCTCCTCCATCTGGTGTGTCACCATCATGACCGTGGAGCCGGCGCGCTTCTGGTCGTCGATGATGTCCATCAGCAGGCGCCGGTTGACCGGGTCGAAGCCCTTCGTCGGCTCGTCGAGGATGAGCAGCTCCGGGTCGTTCATGATCGTCACACCGAGCTGCACCTTCTGCTGCTGGCCGCCGGAGAGCTTGTCGAGCCGCACCTTCTCCTTGTCGCCGATGCCGACGCGCTCCAGGTACTCGCGCGACCATCGCCGTGCCTGCTCCGCACCGAGGCCCTTGAGGCGGCCGAAGTAGACCATCACGTCGATGACCGACTCCTTCTTGTACAGCCCGCGCTCCTCGGGGAGGTAGCCGAGCCGTTCGCCGGCCTCGGGGCTGAACGTTTTGCCGTCGATGTGCAGCACGCCGGCGGTCGGCTGGTAGATGCCCAGCAGGGCGCGGATCGTCGTCGTCTTTCCCGAGCCGTTGCTGCCGAGGAAGCCGAACGTCTCGCCGCGCCGGATGTCGAACGAGAGGTCGCGGATGACCGTGGTGCGGCCGAAGTCCATCCGGAAGCCCTGGATGTGGACGAGCGGCTCGGTCGCGTCGGTCATGCCAGCGCCTCCAGGAGGGCCGCGTGGATGTGCCCGTTGGACGCGAGCGACGAGCCGTTGCCCGGGCCGGGGGTGCCGTCGACCGACGTGAACGCCCCTCCGGCCTCCTCCACGATCGGGATCAGCGCCGCGAGGTCGTACGTCTTGACGCCGAACTCGCCGACCGCGTCCACCAGCCCGTCCGCCAGCAGCATGTACGACCACATGTCGCCGTACGCGCGGTCGCGCCAGACGCGGCGGGTGAGCGCGATGAGCCGGTCGAGGTAGCCCGCCTCGTCCCACTGTGCGATGCTCTGGAAGCTCAGCGACGCGTGCTCGAGGTCGGCGACGCCGGAGACGCGCATCCGTCGCGGCTCGGCGCCCGGTGCGTCCGTCGTCCACGCGCCCGTCCCCGCGGCCGCCCACCAGCGCCTCCCGAGCGCGGGCGAGCTCACCACGCCGACTCGCGGCGCACCGTCGATCGCGAGAGCGATGAGCGTGCCCCAGACGGGCACGCCCCGCAAGTAGTTCGCGGTGCCGTCGATCGGGTCGATGATCCACTGACGGGCGGCGTCGCCCTCGGTGCCGTACTCCTCGCCGAGGATGCCGTCATCCGGCCGCTCGACGCCGAGCGCCTCGCGGATCGCACGCTCCACGGCCAGGTCGGCCTCGGTGACGGGGGAGCGGTCGGGCTTGGTCTCGACGTGCAGGTCGCGGTCGCGGAAGCGTCCGAGCGAGATGCGGTCGGCCGCGTCGGCGAGCCGAAGGGCGAGGTCGAGGTCGGCGGCGAGGGAGGACGCTGCGGTGTCGGTCACGCCCCGAGCCTAGCGGCGGGCTTGGCAGCCGGGCCAGCGGAGGGTACCTGTGGAGGCATGCGCAGGATCGTGTACGCGGGAACCGTCTTCTACACCGGCGACGAGCTGGCCGAGGCACTTCTGGCGTACGCCCGTGCGCTCGGACGGCACGGCATCGCGGACACCGTCTTCATCCCGGGCCGCACCGTCGAGGGCGACGTGGACGACGTGGAGCTGCTCCTCGGCCCGGCGAGCCAGATCGTCAGCGAGCCCGTCGAGTTGATCGGCCCGGACCTCGAGGACGCCGAACTGGTCACCCGCCTCCGCGGGCTCGCGGCGGAACTCGCGCCCCGCAAGCCCGAGGCCGAGCCCGCGGGAGGGGCCGAGGCGACCGGCACCGACGGCCACCCCGGCTTCGACGACCTCGGCTGAGGCCGTCGCCCCGTTCAGTGCGTGCGGACCGGGGCCCCGAGGGGGACGGGGGCCGTGATGGTGCCGAGACGCGCCGGACGTTCGGTGAAGTCGCCGTCCTCGCCGGTGACGACCAGGCCGTGGGAGCTCGCGGCCGAGTCGGCCAGCCGTTCCACCCACTCCCGGTTGATGGAGGGCACCCGCGAGCCGTCGAACTTGAAGTAGATCGGGATGCTGGGGTCGAGCCAGATGGCACTGCGGCCGTCCCCGACCTCCGGCGCATCCCGCCACGACATGGCGAAGGACTCCCGCCGCCGCAGCTTGTTGACGATGACGATCTGGAGGTGCGCGAGCAGCCTGTCGTCGAAGTCGATGACGATCGAGTCGTACGTGAGCGTTCCCATGGGTACCCCCTCGCGAGCACAAGCTCGGCAGCCCGGGCACGTTAGCCTCAGTGTGATCCCTTGTGCGCCGGAAAGATACGTCAGGCGAAGAGATTGCAGCCGTGCATCGTCGACCCGCGCGTCCGCACGAGGCGATACGCTCGCCGTAGCCCGGGCGGGCGGATCGGAGGGGCGATGCGATTCATCCGGAGGCCGGTGCGCGAGGCCCGCGGCCCAGCGGTCAGGGAGCGGCCGTTCCTCTACGGCTACCTGGTCGCCCTCGGCGCGATCGGGGCCGTCGCGACGGGCTTCATGGTCTACGGTCTGCGCTCCATCCTCTTCTCGGTGTTCTTCGCGATGTTCGCCACAGTCGGCCTGGACCCCCTCATCCGTTGGTTCCAGCGCCGGGGGATGAAGCGCGCCTGGGCGATCGTGACGGTCATCCTGCTGATCGTCGCCCTGCTCGTCGCGATCATCGGGGGGGTCGTCCCGCTGATCGTGCAGCAGATCGCCTTCCTGGCGGACGCCGTGCCCAAGGAGGTCGCCACCCTGCGCAGCGAGGGGTGGTTCGAGACCGTCAACGAGTCGACCAACGGGCTGGCCGGCCAGCTCGCCACGTGGATCGCGACGCAGGTGAAGGACCCGCAGACCTGGGCGACGATCGGCAACGGCCTGCTCGGCATCGGGCTGTCGGTGCTGAACGCCCTCACGACCGGCTTCTTCATCGCCATCCTGACCATCTACTTCATCGCCTCCTACGACGCCACCAAGCAGGCCGCCTACCGGCTCGTGCGCCGCTCGCATCGCGCCCGCTTCGAGGGCTACGCCGAGCGCATCCTGCAGAACTTCGGCAAGTATCTGAGCGGGATGGTGATCCTCGCGTTCTGCAACTCGGTGTTCAGCCTGATCCTGCTGCTGGCGACGGGCGTGCCCGGCGCCTTCCTGATCGCGCTGGCCGCGTTCTTCATCACCCTCATCCCGCTGATCGGCACCGTGCTGACGACGGCCGTCATGTCGGTGCTGGCGTTCATCCACTCGCCGGTGAGCGGGGTCGTGGTGCTCGTGCTGATGCTCGTGTACATGCAGGTGGAGGCGTACATCCTCACGCCGCGGGTGATGGGCAAGGCCGTGCAGATTCCCGGATCGGTGGTGCTGATCTCGGCCCTGGCCGGCTCGACGTTGTTCGGGCTCCCCGGCGCACTGGTCGCGATCCCGATCTCCGCGGGCGTCATCCTGATCATCAAGGAGGTCGTGATGCCCCGAAAAGAACGCAGCTGACCCGAGCGATCCTCGATTGGCGGGGACCGTCGATCGGATGCTAGTGTTGAGCCTCGGTTCGGGAAACCGAACCGGATGCGCCTCTAGCTCAATCGGCAGAGCAATTGACTCTTAATCAATGGGTTCAGGGTTCAAGTCCCTGGGGGCGCACCACACACCGCGAGGTGGCAGAAGCCCCCGATTCCTTGAAAAAGAGGGATCGGGGGCTTCTTCGTTTGGCGGCTCCACTACGGCGACCGGATCGGGTCGAGAAGACAAGCATCGTGGGGCGGCTAACTGATCTTGCCCGTGGACCGCAAACGAGCAACCCACATCCCAGGGCATTCCTCTGTCCAGACAGGGGCCCCAGTCAGCTCCAGACCAACCGACTCGAGGTTGATTGGAAGTTCCACAAGGTCGGCGGGGTGATCCCCTGCGTCCGGAGGGAAGGCCCAATATCCCGAATGGACATCATGTGAGTCCGGGTTGTCGAACATGATTGTCCAGACTTCATCTCCACTAGGAACATATTCGGCCGCGTAGTGGCGCTTCCAAGAGGGCTCCCATGCAGTCAGCTCAGTAGCCCCCTGGTAGAGCTTGCTCGTTTCGGCGTTCTCGTCCACGGATCGAGCCTCGCATGGAAGCCATCGTTCTCTGTCGTCCACGATCTAAACGCGGTCCGTAGTGTGGAACCTGGGTTGTGGTCGTCCTTCTTGAGCGAGGATCTCGGCGGCCAGTTCGGGCGCCACCCTCGCGTTCACGAGCCAGGACCGGAAACGAGACGGGGTGAACACGCTCGGACGCGTGGCTGAGCCGAAACCGTGGTCCGACAGTGCTCGCTGCATGGCGTTTCGGAGACGGCGAAGCTGGACCAGAGTGACGACCAGGATGCCGAGGAGCACGACGGGGAGAGCGGTGTTGAGCGCGCCGGACCAGGTTCGTATTTGACCGTTCGAAACCGCGTGGAATATGCCGATCACCCACCAGATCGGAAGCAGGACGGTGAGCAGGCGGATCGGCGCGTAGGCCGAAGCGAGTCGTTCAGCGAAGACACGACCGATATGGGGCGTCCACATCCGGACGAGCCGGCCACGACCGAACATCACAGATCCTCCTTATCGCTTCGCCCGCGGTACAGGTCTTCGCCGCACCTCAGCCGGCGCCGCCCGTGCGCAGCCCGGGGGTGAGGAGGCGCCAGAGGGCCTCGAGCTCGGCGTCCACCTCGTCCTCGGTGCCGGAGTCGATGGCGACGGACAGGACGCCGAACAGGCAGTTGACGATCGTCTTGGCGGCGCGCATCCGGTCGAGCGAGTCGGGGGCGTCGCCGTCCTCGACCGCCTCGTCGAGGAACGGGATGAAGCGCTCCGCCCACGCGTCGTAGGGGTTGAAGCCTTGCGGGACGAGGCGGAGCTCCTGGCTGAGGCGCATCGCCGCGCGGGTCCGGATGTTCGTCGCCATCGTCCGCGTGACCCGCCAGGCCAGCAGGCGCATTCCGGACAAACCGCGGCCACCCCGGTCGCGGACGTCCTGCACCATCGCCGGCCACGCGTCGAAGCGGCCCGAGAGGACCGCGTCGGCCATGGCCTGCTTCGACTCGAAGTGGAAGTAGACGGCGCCTTTCGTGAAGCCGGTCGCGGCGATGATCCGGTCGAGACGGGCGCCGCTGAAACCGTACCGGGCGAACTCGGTCGCTGCCGCGTCGAGCACCGCCTCGCGGGTCTCGGCCGCCTGCCGAGCGCGTTCTGCCATCCGACGGACCTTCCTCGAGCGGACGCTGGCCCCCGCTGAAGGATATCGCGACGCCTCAGCCTGGCACGGGGCGGGTGCGAGCAGTTCTTCGCTGAGCGCAGACCATATGGTCTGGCTGCGCCGCGCCCCGTGTTGAATCCGCACGTAATGCCAGCTATTCTGGACGCGCGCCGACGGGGATTTTGGTATGTCCGCGGCGCGGTCTCCGCAACCGGGCGCTAGGGGAGCTGTTCGCAGGCGGCGGAGGCCCTGGGCGAGGGCGGCGTGGGGGCGCCGCCCTCACCGCACCTGCCGCAGGATGGCCGCGCGCAGTACCTCACCCGCACGGCGGCCGCTGGCCGGGGTGGGGTGGATGCCGTCGACCGTCGTGCCCGAGCGCCAGCGGCCTTCCGGGGTGCGGACGGCCGTCCACGGGTCGACGAACGTCCAGCCCGAGCGACGGGCGAGATCGCGCAGCTCGCGATTGAGCTCCAGCGTCTCGCCGGCGCGGGCATCGTCGCGCGGGGCTACGGCCGACAGGATGCGCCCGGGCACCGCCGCCTTGTCGAAGATCCCGGCGATGTTCGTCAGCGTCTCGGGATCGGGCCGGCCGTCGACGGGTGCGTCGTTGGTGCCGGCCATGACGACGACGACCTGCGCATCCGGGAGCGGCCGCACACGCGAGAGGATGTCCGCGGTCGTATCGCCGAAATGGCGGTAGCCGCCCACATCGCGCAGCCCATCGGTCGCAGCCGTCGCCACCCACGTCCAGCCGGTGGGGAAGCCGTTCTGATCGGTCGAGGCGGTGATCGAGTCGCCGATCGCGCCGAAACGCGCCTCGCGAGTGGATTGGACGGTGCACCCGGTCACGAGGGCGGTCGCGGCCAGAAGCGCGGAGAACGTCCGGACGAAGCGCGTGAAGCCGCTCCGCCGCCGCATTCAGCCTCCCAGTTGCCCGTCGATGTACGGTGCCAGTGCCGTCGAGTATTCGTCGCTGAGATGCGAGAAGTCGCGATAGACGATCACCGAGCCGACCTGAGGGTAGCACCACGAGCTGTCGCAGAACCGGTCGCGCAGGGCGATGCGGGTCACCCGCTGCTGCTGCTCAGCCTCCTCCGCCGCCTGGGTGATCGACATGGTCTGCGGGAGGGCGTCGGCCCGCGGCACGGCGCACGACATCGGATGGCCGGCGTGGGTGGCGAGGCAGGTGGGGACGGACGAGCCGAGGGTGCGCGGGACGTCCTCGAACACGTAGACGGCCTTCCCGGCGGCGCGCCAGGCGTCCCACTCCTGCGTGAATCCGTCGATCGCCGGGTTCGCGACGGGATGGTCGGGAGAGGAGGCGAAGCCGTAGGCGGAGGAGAACGCGGCCGTGAAGACCGCACCGATCGACCGGTCGGACGCCAGGCGAGCGTTCAGGTTCTTCACCCACTGGTGGCAGGCGGACTGGTTCG
Organism: Actinomycetes bacterium; assembly: GCA_023386675.1. Classification (GTDB taxonomy): domain Bacteria; phylum Actinomycetota; class Actinomycetes; order Actinomycetales; family Microbacteriaceae; genus Leifsonia. Next base: position 381 of record JAEWJG010000166.1, on the reverse strand, counting down.
CGTCTGTGCTCTCGTTCGGCAGCACGCGGAGCGCGAGCGTGGCCGGGCACGAGGTCTTCGCGAAGCTGACGATCTGCCAGCCGCGGGTCTTGCCCACCGCGTCGAGCGCGGGGATCCACGCGGCCGCGTGCGAGTCGCCGACGATCGCGACCTTCTTCGTCGCCCTGGAGGCGGGTGCGCCGTAGGAGCAGCTGACGAGCTCCGATCCCTCGAACCCGGGCAGGCACTTCGGCTGCTCCTTCGAGATGGCGACGGTCGAGGCCGTGACGTCTTCGGAACCCGTCACCGGATCACAGGCGTTCGTCGGGATGAGCGCAGCGGGACCGTGGCAGGGGCCGGCGGCGGAGGCGGCGGCGATCGGGTTCTGCGTCGCCGGCAGCC
>JAEWJG010000117.1 GCA_023386675.1 Actinomycetes bacterium | reverse complement strand
CGTCGCCGGGGCGCAGCGCGCCGCAGGTCCCGGCCGCGATCGCCTCCTGCCCGAGGTACGGGTGGATCCCACCGACGATCGTGCCGTCGCGGACCAGTTCGATCGCGCGTTCCTCGAACCGGCGGATGAGGCGGACCGTCCGGTACAGCCCGGCGGCGTCAGTCACGTGCAGCTCCTTGGTGACGGGTCATGCGTTTTAGGCCGCGAGGACCTTTTCGTCGATCTTGGCGAGGATGCCGCTCCAGAGCTTGGCGCGGGCGGCGAGGGCGAGGTTGATGGTCTCCACGCACTCGTTCCACTTGCTCTCGTCGTCGCCGCACAGGTCGGTGACCATCTGCATGGCCATCGGCGTGTGGAACTCGCCGTCGACCTCGATGTGCCGCTCCAGGTAGTCGACGAACGTGCTGAGCTGCCCGCCCTGCTCGTTGACCTTCACGACCTGCTGGAACATGTCCGGGATCAGGTCCTCGCGGCCGAAGGCGAACGCCGCCGCCTGGCAGTGGATCGGCGCGGTGTCGATGAGGTGCCAGGTGAGCCCGACGAACTCCGCCGACGCCTCGGGCACGCCCGCCGCGGCCATCGCGGCCGGCACCGGGGTCTTGTCGCGCAGCAGCGAGATGAACGTGTCGATGACGGTGGTGTCGGCGCCGGCCTCCTGCATGCCGAGCAGGTACAGCTCGAAGTGGCTGATGAAGCCGCCGCGCAGCTCGTCGCTCTCCTCGACCAGCACGATGTCGTTGATGAGCCGCCGGCTGCCGGTCGGGCCCGTCGGGATCCACGGCACCTCGACGCAGGTGAGGTTGCGCTGCAGCGACTTCAGCAGCGACATGAAGTCCCACACCGCGAAGACGTGGTGCTCCAGGAACGTCTGGATCGCCGGCAGGCTGTCCAGACGCGCGTAGATGGGGTGGGACACGACGTCGTTGCGGGCATCGGCGATCAGCGCCTCCAACCGGTCGATGCCCGGGTGTCGCTGACCCCAGTCGTAACGGGACATGTGAGCCTCCTGAAGGGTTCGGGTTAGGGCGTACGCCACAACACGGGGCAGTACTCGGGATCTGCGTAGTCGGGACGGCCGTCGTCGGTGCGCCGCACCAGCACGTCGTGGTTGTAGGTCACGACGTCACCCGTGCTGAGTTCGAAGCGGCGGTACTCGTTCGCACCGTCCTGCAGGTGGAAGGAGACCGCGCGGCGGGGGCTCTCACTGCGGTTGGGCCCGCTGCCGTGGTACGTGCGGCAGTGGTGGAAGCTCATGTGCCCCTTGGGGATGATCATCGGGACCTTGACGACCTCGACGTTGTTGTACGCGGCGTTCTCCGCGAGCATGACCTCCAGGTCGTCGCGGTCGCGCTCGGCGAAGTGCCTCGTCGTGGTGTCGTCGGCGAGGATCTCCTCCCACAGGTGGGATCCGTCGACCATCGTGATGGTGCCCATCTCCTCGCCGCAGTCGTGGAAGGGGATGAACGCCGTGAGCATGCTCTCCGAGGTGCAGGAGGACCAGTAGTGCCGGTCGAAGTGCCACGGCACCACGTTGCTGGGCTCGCCGACGATCGGCGGCTTGTAGATGAGCGTGGACTGGAAGACCCGGATCTCGTCGGCCTTCGCCAGCCGCGCGGCGACCGCGCCGATGAGCGGCTTGCGCAGGATCCGTGCGATCGGGTCGCTCTCGTAGTGCACGTAGTCGTGGTGGCGTTGCACGTCGCCGTGCGACGGCTCCCAGTACGCCAGCCGCGGCGGGCGCACCGGCAGCGTGCGGGAGCGCTCGCCGGTGTAGAAGCGCTCGCTGGCCTCGACGAGCTGGTCGACCTCGTCGTCGGTGAACAGCTTCTGGGACAGGTACCAGCCGTGCCGGGCGTAGTGCTCGACGTCGTCGTCCGACGGCAGCAGCGCCAGGTCGTCGTCGGACAACGAGAAGGTCTCGGTCACTGAGATCGTCAAGGAACGTGTCCTTTCAACAGTCGTAGGGTGAGGGTTCAGCTGCGCAGGCCGTCAGTGGTGTCGCGCACCGCGGCGAGCTCGCGTTCCTTCGCGGCGTACAGCGCCGGGATGTTGCTCGTGCCGAAGGTGCGGGCGCCGTGCCGGTCGATGAGCTCGAGGAAGTACGTCCGGCGGATGTGCGTCGACTTGGCGAAGATCTGATACATCTGGCCCCAGTGGTCCCGGTCGACGAGGATGCCCAGCGGCCGCAGCTGGTCCACGGGCACGTCGACCTCGCCCAGCCGCGGCTCGAGCATGTCGTAGTAGCTGGCCGGGGTCTGCGCGAACTCCACGCCCTTGGCGCTGTAGGCGCGCACCGCGTGCACGATGTCGTGGGTGCTGTAGGCGATGTGCTGCACGCCGGCGCCCTCGTGCCACGACAGGAAGTCGTCGATCTGCCCGGCCCGGCGGCTCAGGTCCGGCTGGATCAGCGTGAACGTGACACCGCCCGACGGGCTCTGCACCACCTTCGACTGCATGCCCTGCTCGCCGACCTCGATGTACTCCTGGAAGATCATGCTGAACCCGAAGACCCGCTCGTAGTACTGCACCGTCGGGTCGAGCTCGCCGGCCTGCAGGCAGATCGCGGCGTGGTCGATGGCGTGCAGCAGGTCCGCGTCGGTGGGCCCGGCCGCGAGGACGTCCGCGGCGGCCGACATGTCGATCGCCCCGGGCAGGAACTGCCCGTCGCCGGGGGTGCGCTGCACCAGCCGGTGGGTGACGTCGCCGAAGCCGGACACCTCTGCGGTGACGACGGTCGAGCCGCCGTGCTCCAGGCGCTGCGGCGGCTGGAGCGGGGTGGCGCCGGCGGCGACCGCCTCGCTGAACGCGACCTCCACGTCCGCGCAGCCGAAGGCGATGACCGCGACGCCGTCACCGTGCCGGGCGACGTAGCGGCTCGCGCGGTGCTCGCCGCTGAGGCCGGAGGTGAGCAGGATCCGGATGTCGCGCTGCCCCAGCAGCACGCTGCGCTGACCCGTGAGGCCGGTCTCCGGGCCGCCGTGCCCGTAGACGTGGAAGCCGTACGTGGCGCACAGCTGGTGCGCCGCCTGGCGCGCGTCGCCGACGAACATTTCGATGTGGTCGGTGTCGAGGATCTCCATTGCCTGCTTCCCTTTCGGGTACTGATCGGTCGTTCCCAGGTGGCTGCGACGAGCGGGCGTCACGCCGTGCGTGTCCACGCGGACTCCGGCCGGCCGAAGATCAGGCTCACGTTGTGGCCGCCGAAGCCGAAGGAGTTGGACAGGACATGGGTCACCGCCGCGGGACGGGGTTTGCGGAGGTGGTCCAGGTCGCAGGCGGGATCGGGCTCGTCCAGGTTGTGCGTCGGCGGGAGCAGCCCGCGGAGCATGGCGTGGACCGACACCGCGGCCTCCACCACGCCCGAGGCGCCGAGCATGTGGCCGGTCACGCCCTTGGTGGAGCTGACCGGCGGGGCCCCGGCACCGAACACCGCGCGGATCGCGGTCGACTCGGCCACGTCGCCGAGCTTGGTACTGGTCCCGTGCGCGTTGACGTAACCGACGTCGCCGGGTTCGATCCCGGCGTCGGCGATGGCCCGGCTCATGCAGGCGGCGGCGGCCGACCCGTCGGGGCGCGGGGTGGTCGGGTGGTGCGCGTCGTTCGTCGCGCCCCAGCCGACGAGGTCGGCGTAGCGGCGGGCGCGGCGGGCCTCGGCGTGCTCGGCGCGTTCGACGACGAACACCCCGGCGCCCTCGCCGAGCACGAGACCGTTGCGGCGGCGGTCGAACGGGCGGCTGGCGGCGGTCGGGTCGTCCCAGCCACGGG
>JAEWJG010000067.1 GCA_023386675.1 Actinomycetes bacterium | reverse complement strand
CCTGAAAGGTACCGTCGTGGAGATCCGCATCGGAATCGTCAACGCCCCCCGCGAGCTCAGCTTCGAGACGTCGCAGTCGGCCGAGGAGCTCACCGGGCAGGTGAAGGCCGCGCTGACGAACGGCGGCGGCGTGCTCGAGCTGCACGACGACAAGGGCCGCCTCTACGTCGTCCCGACCGCGGGCATCGCTTACGTCGAGCTCGGTACCGAGGAATCGCGCCGAATCGGCTTCGTCGGCTAGCCTCCACTCGTGGAACTGCTCTTCGTCGTCCTCGGCGGAGCCATCATCGGGCTCGCCGGGCGCTACCTCCTGCCGTACCGCCACACGCACGGTTCCGTGCTGATGCCGGCGGTCGGCGTCATCACCGCCTCCGTCCTCTGGGTCGGGCTCACCTGGGCCGGCTTGAAGTGGAACGGCGGCTGGATCTGGTGGATCACGCTGCTCGGCACGGCACTCGTCGTCGCGGTCGTCGACCTCGCGGTCGGGCGCGCCCGCACGGCGGGAGACGACCGGATGCTGCACACGCTCACGCGGGGCGCGGTCGCGCGCTGAGGCGCTAGCGGCCGGAACGCCTCAGGCGGTCAACCCCAGCGCATCCATCCGCCGGGTGTGCGCGGCGATCAGCTCGGTGAAGATCGGCTCGATGCGCTCCTCGTCGGTGGCGCGGTTGCCCGAGAGGTGCAGCGCGGAGCGCGCGACCAGCAACGTGTCGCCCACGAGCCGGCGGCCCCACATCGCGAGGCGCGACGCCAGCTGCGGATCGTTCCCGATCTCGGTGCGCAGCACCTCCAGCACGCCCTCCTGACCCGACTCCGACCCGAGCAGGTGCGCGAGGCGCGGTCCGACGTCGCCCGGCAGGCCCGCGGCGAGGCGGATGAAGAAGTCGTCGAGCAGTCCGCCGGTCACCAGGGCCGACAGCAGGGTCTCGCGCCAGTCCGCGCCGACGATGAGCGCGCTGAAGCCCTCGATCTCGACCGCGAACGGCTCCATCGCGACCGCCGGGTCGTCGCCGCGGCGGCGCAGCTCGGCCACGATGCCCTGATGCTTCGACAGGGCGTGCCCGGCCGCGGCGGAGACCAGCTGCTTGGCGTGGAGGTCCTCCGTCTCGGCGGCCACGCGCGAGAGCGTCTCGAATTGCTCCAGCTGGAGGTACGCCGCCTGCCCGAGATACGGCACCAGGTCCGGCATCACCTCGTGCAGGTCCACGCGCACCGTCGCGACAGAGCGGCGCGGGGTCAGGCGCGGGAGCTCGACGACGGGCCTGCGCCGGGTGAACCACGTGGACATGCTCAGCAGTGTATCGGGCGGGTCCAGTAGGCTTGGTACGCCGTCGGCGCAGGATCGACGGCCCTACGCCTGCGACAGAGAACAGGGCGTAGACCCTCCGATCGAATCGACAGGCAACTCTCCAGTGACTTTCTCAGAACTCAACATCGACCAGGACATGGTGGACCAGCTCGCCGCAAAGGGCATCGTGGAGCCGTTCCCCATCCAGACCCAGACCATCCCCCTCGCCCTCACCGGCCAGGACATCATCGGCCAGGCCAAGACGGGTACCGGCAAGACCCTCGGCTTCGGCCTCCCGCTCATCCAGCGCCTCGGGCTCGACCCCGAACCGGGCGTGAAGGCGCTCGTCGTCGTGCCGACCCGCGAGCTGGCCATCCAGGTCTACGAAGACCTCGAGCTGGCCGCCGCCGGCCGCCCGACCTCCATCGCCGCGATCTACGGCGGCAAGGCGTACGAGGGGCAGATCGCCCAGCTCAAGGCGGGCGCGCAGATCGTCGTCGGGACCCCCGGCCGTCTGCTCGACCTCGCCGGCCAGCGCATGCTGAGCCTCGGCGCGGTGCAGGAGATGGTGCTCGACGAGGCCGACAAGATGCTCGACCTCGGCTTCCTCGCCGACATCGAGAAGCTGTTCGCGCAGACGCCGGCGACCCGGCACACCATGCTGTTCTCGGCGACGATGCCCGGCCCGATCGTCGCTCTCGCCCGCCGCTTCATGACGCGCCCGGTGCACATCCGCGCCAGCGACCCTGACGAGGGCCAGATCCAGGCGAACATCAAGCACCTGATCTACCGCGCGCACTCGCTCGACAAGGACGAGGTCATCTCGCGCATCCTGCAGGCCGACGGCCGCGGCAAGACTGTGATCTTCACGCGGACCAAGCGCGCCGCCGCCAAGCTGGTCGAGGAGCTCAACGACCGCGGCTTCAACGCCGCCGCCGTGCACGGCGACCTCAACCAGGAGCAGCGCGAGCGCGCCATGGCCGCGTTCAAGGCCGGCAAGAAGGACATCCTGATCGCCACCGACGTCGCAGCCCGCGGCATCGACGTGGACGACGTCACGCACGTCATCAACCACACCATCCCGGACGACGAGAAGACGTACCTGCACCGCGCGGGCCGCACCGGCCGCGCCGGCAAGACGGGTATCGCCGTGACCTTCGTCGACTGGGAGGACCTGCACAAGTGGGCCCTCATCAACCGGGCGCTGGAGTTCGGGCAGCCGGAGCCGACGGAGACCTACTCGTCGTCGCCGCACCTGTACGCCGACCTCGACATCCCGGCCGGGGCGAAGGGCCGCCTCAAGGCGACGCCCGCGGTCAAGGCGCCCCAGGGCGACGGAGCGCAGCCGCCGCGCGGCGGACGCTCGGACTCGACCGGCCCCGAGGGCGGCGAGCGCTCCTCCGGCAACCGGAACCGTCGCCGCACGCGCGGCGGCTCGGGATCCGGCCAGGCCCAGGCGGCGCAGGGCGAGCCCTCGGAGGCATCGTCGGAGGGCGGCGAGCAGATGGCCGCGACCGGTACGCACGACGGTGGCGGTCAGCAGCACCGCGACGGCAACAGCGCCCCGCGTCGCCGTCGTCGCCGCT
>JAEWJG010000164.1 GCA_023386675.1 Actinomycetes bacterium | reverse complement strand
GGGGCGGCCTCCGGCGGGTGGTGGGGGGCGACCGTGAAGCCCGAGAACCCGGCCCCCAGGACGAGGATGTGCGGCACGCTCATCCCTGCTCCTCCCCGATCGGGATGGGCTGCTGCGTGGTGGGCGCCTCGCCCGAGAGCAGGTGGAAGGCGCTCCGCACCAGCGCGAAATGACTGAACGCCTGGGGCATGTTCCCGAGCTGCCTGGCGTTCTTCGGGTCCCACTCCTCGCTGAGCAGGCCGACGTCGTTGCGCAGGTCGAGCAGGCGGGTGAACAGCGCTTCGGCCTCCTCCTGCCGGCCGGCGCCGATCAGGGCGTCGACCATCCAGAACGAGCAGGCGATGAAGACGCCCTCCTCGCCTGGCAGGCCGTCGTCGCTGGCCTGCGGGCGGTAGCGGAGCACGAGCCCGTTCTCGGTGAGATCCTCCTGGATGGCGTCGATGGTCCCGATCACCCGCTTATCGTTCGGCGGCAGGAATCCGACGCGCGGGATCAGCAGCAGCGATGCATCCAGCTCCTTCGAGCCGTACGCCTGCACGAAGGTGTTCCGGTCGGCGTCGTAGCCGTTGGCGAGGATGTCGCGGCGGATCTCCGCCCGCATCCGCTCCCACGTCCGGACCGGCCCCGGCAGCCCGTACGTGCGGGCGCCGTCGATCATCCGATCCACCGCCACCCACGCCATCACCTTCGAGTAGGTGAAATGGCGCAGCGGGCCGCGCATCTCCCACAGGCCGTTGTCGGGCTCCTTCCACCGGTCGGCCAGGTGCTCGACCAGGCTGCGCTGCACGTTCCACGCGTCGTCGTCGCCGGACCCGATCGTGGAGCGCGTCAGCGCGAGGCCGTCGAGCACCTCGCCCCAGACATCGAGCTGCAGCTGGTCGGAGGCGGCGTTGCCGACGCGTACGGGCCGGGAATCCTCGTAGCCGGCGAGCCAGTCGATGGTCTCCTCGGGGAGCCGGCGGCGCCCGTCCAGCCCGTACATGATCCGCAGGTCGGCGGGGTCCCCCGCGACGGCGCGCACCAGCCAGTCGCGCCAGGCGCTCGCCTCCTCGGTGTAGCCCGCCGTGAGCAGCGACTGCAGGGCGAGCGTCGCATCCCGCAGCCAGCAGAAGCGGTAGTCCCAGTTGCGCGGGCCGCCGATCTGCTCGGGGAGGGAGGTGGTGGGGGCGGCGACGATGCCGCCGGTCGGCGCGTAAGTGAGCGCCTTGAGCGTGACGAGCGAGCGCTGGATGGCGTCCTTGTGCGGGCCGTACGCTGTGCTCTTCGCACTCCACCGGCTCCAGAACAGCTCCGTCGCGGCCAGCGTCTCCTCCGCATCCGCCGGGGTCGGTTCCGGATCGTGGCTCGGGAACCACGTCAGCACGAAGGCGACCCGGTCGCCCGGTTCGACGGTGAACTCGGAGACCGTCTTCAGGTCCTCCCCTTCGAGCGGTACATCGGCCGTGACGAGCACCGCGTCGGGACCGGCGACCGCGCGCACGCCGCCCTCCGTCTTCGTCACCCAGGGCACGACCTGGCCGTAGTCGAAGCGCAGCACGAGCTCTGTGCGCATCGGCACGGTGCCCGAGATGCCCTCGACGATGCGCACCAGGTCGGCCGCCTCGTCTCGCACCGGCATGAAGTCGATGACCCGGACGTGTCCATCCTTCGTCTCCCACTCCGACTCCAGGACGAGCGTGTCGCCGCGATAGCGCCGGCGCGTGCACCGGCCGCCGTCGGCGGGCGCCATGAGCCAGCGTCCGGCGTCCTCGGTGTCGAGGAGCCCGGCGAAGCAGGCCGGGGAGTCGAACCGGGGCAGGCAGAGCCAGTCGATCGACCCGTCCGCTGCGACCATGGCGGCTGTGTGGAGGTCGCCGACCATGGCGTAGTCCTCGATCCGGCTGCCCGTCACAGCCCCACGCTGCCCTGCATGATGCCTCCGTCGACGAACACGGTGGTGGCCGTCATGTACGCCGCCGCGTCGGAGACGACGAACGCCACCACGTCCCCGATCTCCGACGGCTCGGCGACCTCGCGCAGCGGGATGCTGTCCTCGAGCTTCTGCCGGAGGGAGTCGTCCTTCATCGTCGCCGCGTTGATGGGCGTGTTCACGGCGCCGGGCGCGACGTTCACCACGCGGACCTTCTGCGGACCGAGCTCGACGCCCGCGGTGCGGGTGAGCATCCGCATCCCGCCCTTCGAGACGCAGTAGGTGAAGTTGCCGGGCATCGGCCAGTCCTCGTGAACGGAGGAGATGTTGACCACGACCCCGCCGCCGCCCTGGGCGATAAAACGCTTCGCCGCCCGCTGCGTCCCGAACACCGCGCTCTTGAGGTTGACCGCCATGATCTTGTCGAAGGTGTCCTCCTCGACCTCGAGCAGGCTGTGCCGGTTCTCGATGCCCGCGTTGTTGACGAATGCGTCCAGTCGGCCGAATTCGTCCACTGCGGCCGAGATGAGCTTGTCGATTCCGGAGACCGTGCTGACGTCCGCCTCGACACCGAGGGCACGGCCACCCTTCGCCGTGATCTCCTTCACGAGCTCGGCGGTGTCCTCCGGGTGGGAAAGGTAGTCGATCACCACGCCGGCCCCCGCGGCCGCCAGGGAGCGAACGATGGCCGCTCCGATCCCACTGTTGCCGCCGGTCACGACGATGGACTTCCCGCTCAGCTCCACAGACTCTCCTTCGTTCGCCGCCCATTGAACCCGCCGCTTGCGGGAAGGCAATCTTTCTGAGGGTGCTCATAGGTCGGAGCGCCGAGCCGCGTGTACGTCGTGTCGGCCCGAGACGAGCACGCTGGACGAGCTGGCGATCCATCGGCCCTGGCGACCCCGTATTCTCAACATGGGCCAGACCCGTTTCAGCGAAGAAGAGGAGCGCCATGAGCTACGCCGTGACCAATCCCGCCACCGGCGAGACGGTCAAGACCTTCGACACCATCAGCGACGACGACCTGCAGGCCGCGATCGCCGCCGCAGACAGCGTGTTCCGCACGTGGTCGCGCTCGACCACCGGGCAGGAGCGCGCCGCGCTCATCCGCCGGGTCGGCGAGCTGCACGTGGAGCGACGCCAGCAGCTGGCGGACATCATCGTGCTCGAGATGGGCAAGCCGGTGGAGCAGGCGCTCGCCGAGGTCGATTTCGCCGGTGCGATCTACGAGTACTACGCGGACCACGCGGACGAGTTCCTGAAGGACGAGCCGATCACCCTGCTCGACGGCGACGGCTCCGCTGTCGTCCGCCGCTCGGCGCTCGGCGTGCTGCTCGGCATCATGCCGTGGAACTTCCCGTACTACCAGGTGGCGCGCTTCGCCGGACCGAACCTGGTGATCGGCAACACCATCCTGCTCAAGCACGCGGAGCAGTGCCCAGAGTCGGCCGCGGCCATCCAGCAGATCTTCCTCGACGCGGGCTTCCCCGAGGGCGCCTACGTCAACATCTACGCCAGCCACCCCCAGATCGAGACCGTGATCGCGGACCCGCGCGTCCAGGGCGTCTCGCTCACCGGCTCCGAGCGTGCAGGCGCCAAGGTCGCCGAGATCGCGGGACGCAACCTTAAGAAGGTCGTGCTCGAGCTCGGCGGCTCCGACCCGTTCATCCTGCTCTCGACCGACGACCTGGATGCGGCCGTGCAGAACGCGGTGGACGCGCGCCTCGACAACTCGGGCCAGTCCTGCAACGCCGCGAAGCGGTTCGTGGTGATCGACGGCCTGTACGACTCGTTCCTCTCCAAGTTCACCGAGAAGCTGGCGGAGGTGGAGGCCTCCGACCCGACCAGCGAGAAGTCGGCGCTCGGCCCGCTGTCGTCGCTGAAGGCGGCGGAGAACCTCGACGAGCAGGTCAAGCGCGCGGTCGAGAACGGCGCGACCCTGGTCCGCGGAGGCGGCCGCAACGGCGCGTTCTTCGAGACGACCGTGCTCACGGACGTGACTCCGGAGAACCCGGCGTCGAAGGAGGAGTTCTTCGGCCCGGTCGCGCAGGTGTTCCGCGCGAAGGACGAGGACGACGCGGTCCGCATCGCGAACGACACCCCGTTCGGCCTCGGCTCGTACCTCTACACGACCGACAAGGAGCAGGCGTCCCGCGTCGCCGACCGCATCGAGGCCGGCATGGTCTTCGTGAACGTCGTGCTCGCCGACGGTGCGGAGTTGCCGTTCGGCGGCGTGAAGCGCTCCGGCTCGGGCCGCGAGCTGGGCCGCTTCGGCGCCGACGAGTTCGTCAACAAGAAGCTGATCCGCGTGGGGAACGACTGGTAAGTAGTTCGCTCTGAACGGAGGAGTCCGCGGCCCACCGGGTCGCGGACTCCTCCGTTTCGTGCATCCGACGGCGTGTCGGCTGGGGACTCCTCCCCGACGAACCCGCCGCGGTACCGTGTTCCAGGAGGTCCCGATGGGTTACATGGTTTACGACAGCAATACGCAGATCTCGTTCGACGATCGCGTGCTGGCCCACCTCGAGGTCGTCATCGTCTCGAAGCTGCGGCGCAAGGAGTCGTTCGCGCTCAGCTGGCGCGAGTCGCCCGAGAACGGGGATGGGCGCAGCACCGTCTGGGTCGACCCGTCCATCCCGCTCCGCTTCCGCTACAGCGGGTCGCGCCCGCCGGCGCTCGACCGGGACTGGATGGAGCGTCTGGCGGCCGCAGCGTCCAGTTCGAGCGGCCTGGTCGCGGTCGACGAAGACGGTCAGCCGGTCGTCGGCAGCACGCACGAGCACGGGCGGTAGCGGGGGTCACTCCCCGAACTGCGCCAGCGCGTGCCGGGCGAGCGCGGCCATCCTCGGATTGTCGTCGGACGCCGTGGCGAGCGCGGACGCCATGGTCACCGCCCAGCCGCGGGCCCGGAGCCAGGTCGCGGCGTCCGGGGCGACCTGGAGGGAACGCCCGAACGCCTCCCGCGCGTCACCGTCGAAGGTGAGCCACGCCGTCGCCAGGTCGGTGGCCGGGTCGCCGGACGTGACGTCACCGAAGTCCACGACGGCGGCCAGGCCGCCGTCCTCGGCCAGCAGGAGGTTGCCGGGATGGAGGTCCCCGTGCAGCAGGATCGGCGGCCCGTCCCAGACGGGCGCGTCGAGCGCCTCCCGCCACGCCTGCTCGAGGGCGGCGACCTCCATGCGGCCGGCGAGGGATCGGAGGCGCAGCCGCACGGCATCGTGGCGGGACGCTAGCGGGACGCCGCGGACGGGGTTGTGCGGTGCGTCCGGCGCAGGGACGGCGAGCTCGCCGACGAAGCGGGCCAGCGGCTCGGCCAGGCCGGTCCTCGCCGTGGCGTCCACGGAGGCGCCGTCCGTCCCGTCAAACCACGCGACGATGCTCCACGGCCACGGGAAGGTGTCCGATGGCACGCCCACGCGCAGCGGCACCGGCACCGGTGTGGACACGCGGGATGCGATGCCCGGCAGCATCTGCTGCTCGTGCTCGATCAGGTGCGCCGCGACTTCGCGCCGCGGCACCCGCACGGCGAGGCCGTCACCGAGGCGGTAGAGCTGGTTGTCCCAGCCGTCCGACACGAGCCGCAGCGGCCCGGACAGGTCGGGATGCTGCTCGGCGACGAGCCGCTCGACCAGGGCGGCGTCGGTCCGGATGTCCGCGGCGGGTGTGTCGCTCACCGCTCGAACGTAGCAGAACGCGCGTCGTGCCGACCGAGCGCGCGTGAAAATCCCGGCATGGACGTGAGGATGCAACAATCGTGCGTGCAGCGCTAAACGCATGCTCGATCCGTGTGAAAGCATTGCGGACGGAGGAAGCATGACCCAGACCCAGAAGCCCGCCGCCCAGCTCCACGAGCGGATGCACGCCGTCACCCCGGAGACCCGGGAACTCGTCGACCTCGTGCTCGATTACTCGCGCCGCCGCATCCTGAGCGAGGACACCCCGCTCGACAAGCCGCTGCCCGAGTTCGAGCTGCGCCGGCTGGCCGGCCAGACGGTCTCCGAGACGGGGATCGGCGCCGAGCGCGCCCTCGCTCTGTTCGAGCATGTGCTGGCGCCGGCCTGCATCACGACCGACCACCCGCGGTACCTCTCCTTCATCCCGACCGCCCCGACCAAGGCCGCGACCGCCTTCGACCTGGTCGTGTCGGCCAGCGCCGTCTACGGCGGTTCGTGGCTGGAGGGCTCCGGCGCCGTGTACGCCGAGAACCAGGTGCTGTCCTGGCTCGCCGCCGAGTTCGGTCTCCCGTCGACCGCGGGCGGCGTGTTCGTGCAGGGCGGGACGCTCGGAAACCTCTCCGCACTGGTCGCCGCGCGCGACGCGGCGCGCACCGAGCGCGGCAACCCGGCCGGGCGCTGGGTGATCGTCTGCAGCTCGGAGGCGCACTCGTCCGTGTCGTCCGCCGCCCGGGTGATGGATGTGGACGTCGTCGCGGTCTCGCCCGGCGAGTCGGGCGTCCTCACCGGCGACGCCGTGCGCCCGGCGCTCGAGGAGTACGGCGACGCGGTGTTCGCGGTGGTCGCCACCGGCGGGTCCACCAACTTCGGCATCGTCGACGACATCGCGTCCGTCGCGGCGCTCAAGTCGGAGTTCTCGTTCTGGCTGCACGTCGACGGCGCCTACGGCCTGGCCGGGATGCTGTCGCCGCTCGCCCGCGACCGTTTCGCCGGCGTCGAGCACGCCGATTCGGTGATCGTCGACCCGCACAAGTGGCTGTTCGCGCCGTTCGACGCCTGCGCGCTGATCTACCGCGACCCCGAGGCCGGACGCCGCGCGCACACGCAGCACGCCGAGTACCTGGACACCCTGACGGAGAACACCGAGTGGAGCCCGTCAGACTACGCAGCGCACCTCACGCGCCGCGCGCGCGGCCTTCCGTTCTGGTTCTCGCTCGCCTCGCACGGCGCAGCGGCCTACCGGGACGCGGTCACCGCATCCATCGCCCTCGCCGGCCGGATCGCCGATGAGATCGAGCGGCGTGATGGCTTCCGGCTGGTGCGCCGCCCTCAGCTGTCGGTCGTCGTCTTCGAGCGCGAGGGCTGGACGAAGGAGGACTACGCGGTGTGGTCCGCCCGGCTGCTGGAGGAGCAGCGTGCGTTCGTCACGCCGAGCTCGCACGCGGGCCGGCCGAACACGCGGTTCGCGGTACTCAACCCGCTGACGACCCTCGACGACCTGGTGGGCATCCTCGACACCATGGAGTGATGCCCTCGGTCGCAGCTCAATCTCGGCCGGAGGTCAACCTCGGTCGCAGGCTCCCTCGGCGCTGGGGTCGCGGCATCGCTCCGCGCTGCCCTGAGCTCCACCGCGCAAAGACCCCGTGCCATGCGGCACGGGGTCTTCGCCCATCCGGGAGAGAGTGGTGTCAGACGATGTCGTCCGACTCGCCCGTCCGGCGCGTCACGCGCTCGCCCGTCGCAGGATCGACGGCCGTGCGGGTGGTGGCGATGGAGGTGCGACGCCGGGTGAGGAGCACGATCCCGATGATGATGCCGATGACACCGGCCACCATCAGGATGTATCCCACCAGGTGCAGGTCGATCCAGCCGACCTGGATGTTCAGGGCGAACGCGAGGATCGCGCCCACCACGACGAGGAAGATTCCTGCGCCGAGGCTCATGGCTGCCTCCTGCCTAGACCCGTCGGCTTCCGGTGAGCAGTCGCACCAGCCAGACGATCACGGCCAGCACGAGCAGGATGATGCCCACCCACAGGAGGAAGTTCAGCGAAGAGACGAACCCACCGGTGAGCAGGAGGATGATCGCGATGATCGCGACGATGATGAGCAGGATGTTCATGGAGAAGTGTCCTTTCCTTGACCTACTCCACGAAACAACTACTTCAAATGCCTAGGAATCCCCTTGACTTCAGGTGCGTTTCGGCCTAGCCGAACGTTCTGAGGCGATGCGGTCGACGGTTTCGCGCATCTTCGTCAGGAACCGGGTGACCGTCTCGGCCTCGTCGGGGCTGAGCTCGGCGGTGGCTGCAGCGATCTGTGCCTGCGCGGCTGCCAGCAGGGGGCCGGTGTCGCCGAGCGCTGCACGGGTGGGCACCAGCTCGACCGAGCGTTTGTCCATCCGGCTGGGCTGCCTCTCGACGAAGCCGCCACGCACCAGCCGGTCGACCAGCAGGGTGGTCGAGGCGCTGGAGACGCCGAGGTACGCGCTGACGTCCTTCGCGAAGGTCGGCCTCCCGAGGGCGGTGTTGTCCAGGATGAGACGGAGCGCCAGCAGATCGTTCTCGCCGATCCCCATCGCCGAACCGGTGCGTCGCCGCATGGCGGCCTCGGCTGCACGATAGACCTGCAGCGCCTCGAGAACGCCCGTGTCGGGCGGAGTCGCTTCCGGTTCGTGCTTCACCTCTCCCAGTGATGCCCTATCCGGGCCCGGATGCAACGGGGCTGTACCTGACTGTCGGCGGATTCACGGACAGCCCGGGTGCGCGTATGCTCGCGCGGTGGACGACAGAGTGCTCCTGGAGCGGTACGAGCTGCACGACCGGTTGGGTCGTGGTGGGATGGCCTCCGTCTACCGCGCGACCGACCTCCGGCTGGACCGGGAGGTGGCGGTCAAGCTGTTCGACTCCGGGACCGCCGTCGACGACGCCCGCCGGCGCACCGAGGCCACCATGCTCGCGCGGCTGAGCCATCCGCACCTGGTCGCCCTGCACGACGCCCACCTGGCCGCCGACGGCGATGCGACCCCGAGTTTCCTCGTCATGGAGCTGGTCGACGGCGAAGACCTCCGCAGCCGGCTCGAGCGCGGTCCGCTGACGCCGGACGAGGCCGTGGAGGTGGTGGTCGGGATCGCGGAGGCGCTGGTCGTCGTCCACGAGGCGGGGATGGTGCACCGCGACCTGAAGCCGGGCAACATCCTGCTCGCCGACTCCAGCGTTCCGGGAGGGCGCCCGGTCGTCAAGCTCGCGGACTTCGGCATCGCCCACCTGATCGGCTCGGAACGCATCACCACGATCGGCACCGTCATCGGCACGGCCGGCTACCTCAGCCCCGAGCAGGTGTTCGGTGGAGAGCCGGGGCCCGCTGCGGACATCTACTCGCTGGGGCTCGTGACGCTGGAGGCGCTGACCGGGGTGCGGGAGTACCCCGGGACGCCGGTGGAGGCCGTCGCCGGCCGGGCGGCGCGCGATCCGCGCATCCCGGCATCGCTGCCGGAGGACTGGCGCGGGCTGCTCGCCGCGATGACCTCGCGGGACCCGTCGCTGCGCCCCACCGCGCTGGAGGTCGCCGTGATGGCGCGCGAGATGGCCCCGCAGCTGGTGGGATGGGTGCCCGAGGCGCCGGAGGATCTCGCGACGATGGCGATGACGGGTCCCGGGGCAGCAGCCGCGACCGACCCGACGCACATCCTGCCCTCCCGTCGCTCGGTGCGCAGTCCGCAGACGTCGCGACGCCGCCGGGGCATCGTCGCGACGGGAGCCGTCGCGGGCTCCATCCTGGTGGTCGCTGCGACGCTCACCCTGGGCAGCATGGTCGCGCCGGCGTCGGAGGAGCCGCAGTCCGTGCCGACCACGCCTCGCCCCACGCCCAGCGTGGAGGCGCCGCCCACGACGGTCGCCCCGGCGGTCTCACCGACCACGCCGGAGCCCGCGCAGCAGGCGCCCGCCCAGCAGACGGATCCGGCGCCCGCTCCCGCGCAGCCCGGCACGGGCAAGGGCGCCGACAACCCCAACAAGGGCCCGGGCAACAGCAACGGCAACGGCAACGGGAAGGGCAAGAACAAGCCCTGAGCTTCCGCGCTCACCGCTTCCCCGGTACTGTCGCCGGTATGCCCGAGCAACCGAGGACCGCTGCGATCGTCGTGAACCCGGTGAAGGTGGATGAGCCCGCGTTGCGCGAAGCGCTCTCCGCCGCCGAGAAACGCTGGGGGTGGAACGAGACCGTCTGGCTCGAGACCACCGAGGACGACCCCGGCAGCGGGCAGGCGAAGGAGGCGCTCGAGAAGGGCGTGGACGTCGTCATCGCCGCGGGCGGCGACGGAACGGTCCGCACCGTCGCCGAGGCCCTGCGCGGCAGCGGCACGCCGATCGCGCTCCTGCCATCCGGCACGGGCAACCTGCTCGCCCGCAACCTGAACCTGACGCTGGACGACATCGAGAACGCCCTCGACTCGGCCTTCGACGGCGACGACCGGAAGATCGACATGGGCGTGATCGAGCTGCGCGACGGTGACGGCGACGGTGGCGGCAAGACCAGGCAGCATGCCTACCTGGTGATGGCCGGGGTCGGGATCGACGCGCAGATGATCGCCGCGACCGATGAGGACCTGAAGGCGAAGCACGGCTGGCTCGCCTACGTGAAGGCGATCGGGAAGGTCCTGCGCGACAAGAACCAGCTCCGCGTCCGCTACGAGCTGGACGACAAGGGCCGGCACTCGGTGCGCGCGCACACCGTCCTGATCGGGAACTGCGGATCGCTGCCCGCCAACATCCTGCTGCTGCCGGAGGCCGCCGTCGACGACGGGCAGTTCGACATCGTGGTGCTGCGCCCGGAGGGATTCGTCGGGTGGGTGCAGATCGTCGTCAAGATCTTCTGGGAGAACGGCGTGCTGCGCCGCACCACCGTCGGACGGCGCCTGATGGGCGCCGACCGGGAGGTGCGGGCGATGAACTACCTGAAGGGCCGGGAGTTCGTGATGCGGCTGAGCCGGGCCGAAGAGGTGGAGCTGGACGGCGACCTCTTCGGGCGCGCGTCCGCGCTGCGCACCTGGATCGACCCGTCCAGCCTCACCGTCAAGGTGCCGAAAGCCTCCTGAGCTTCAGGCGGCCTGTGCCAGCAGCTCCAGCGTGTCCACGACGCGGTTGGAGAAGCCCCACTCGTTGTCGTACCAGGCGACGACCTTGATGTGCCGCCCATCCACCCGGGTGAGCGCGGCGTCGAAGATCGACGAGGCGGGCTGCCCGGTGATGTCGCTGGAGACGAGCGGGGCGTCCGCGTACTCCAGGATGCCGCGGAGCGCGCCGTCGGCGGCCTCGCGGTAGGCGGCGAGCACCTCGTCCCGGGTGACGTCGCGCGACACGGTCGTGTTGAGCTCCACGATGGAGCCGACCGGCACGGGGA
>JAEWJG010000404.1 GCA_023386675.1 Actinomycetes bacterium | reverse complement strand
CGCCATGTACGGTCCGATGACCGGCGCGGCCTTCGCCAGCTCCGTCGACTGCGCCCGCATGGTCGCCGGATCGGCGTCGTAGCTGTAGTCCAGGCAGTTGATCGCGACGAACGCTTCGGTCGAGTTGTCGGAGTAGGTGCCGTCCGAGTTCCGGTTGTTGTACGTGTCGGCGAGGGTGAAGGCGACCGACGCGCTTCCCTGCATGACCGACTCGAACAGCTTGTCGAGGTACGACCAGGCCGTCGCGTCGTAGAGGGGGGTGATGATCGCGGTGACGAGGGTGTTCGCGCCGAGCTCCCGCCCGTCGGAATTGCGGATGGGGCTCTTGTCGACCGCTGCGAGCAGCTGCGCGATCGTGTTCATGGCGTCGTCGACCGTGCCGGTGAACGGGCACCCCTTCTGCGTGAGGCAGCTCTTGAGGTAGGCGCGCAGCGCGCTCTCGAAGCCCTTCGCCTGCACCTGCGTGACCTCGAAGTTGGACGCCGCCGGATCGAGGGCGCCGTCGAGGACGAGCCGGCCCGTCTTGCCCGGGTAGAGGCCCGCGTACACCGCGCCGAGGTAGGTGCCGTACGAGTAGCCGAGGTAGTTGAGCTTCTTGTCGCCGAGGGTGGCCCGCAGCAGGTCCAGGTCGCGCGCGGCGCTCACCGTGTCTACCTTCGGCAGCGGCGCGCCCGTGTTCTTCTGGCAGGCTGCGCCGAAGTCCTTCGCCACCGTGGTGTTCTCGGCGATCCACTGGTCGGACCCGCGCTCGCCCGGCGTGATGCCGTAGAGGTACTGGTCCATCTGCTTGGGGTCGTAGCACTTCACGGCGGTGGATCGGCCGACCCCGCGGGGGTCGAAGCCGACGATGTCGAAGTGGTCCTGCAGCGTGGCGTCAGCGACGAAGTCGACGGAGTCCTTGACGAAGTCGAAGCCGGAAGCACCCGGACCGCCGGGATTCGTCAGCAGGGACCCCTGCTTGGTCCCCTTCGCGGGCTGCCGGATGAGTGCGAGCTCGATCTGGCCCTTGCCGGGGTCGGCCCAGTCGAGGGGCGCCTTCGCCGTCGCGCACTGCTTGCCGCCGTCGCAGGACTTCCAGGTCAGGACCTGGTTGTAGAACGGCTCCAGCGCTGCAGAGACCTTCTCGGGGGCGGGGGTGGAGCTCGTCGACGCCTTCGACGGCAGGAACCAGGTCACGCACCCCGTCAGGGTCAGCGCGATGACCGCGGCGATGGCGACGAGGGTCGTGCGGACGGCGCTCCGGGAGGTCACAGGTCGGTCCCCTTCCGCGCGTTCGCTCCGCGCAGGATCGTGGTCAGCATGGCCTCGAGGGCGAGGGCCGGGGCGACGTTGCCGTCGATGCGCTCGCGCGCCGTGGCGACGGCGTCCATCGCGGCGAGCGTAGCGGCCGGAGTCGTGTGGGTGCTGAGAGCGTCGAGCTCTCGGAGCAGCTCCCGGTTGACCAGCTCGGTGTCGCTGCCCAGCTGCAGCATCATCACGTCCCGGTACAGCGACAGCAGGTCGACGAGGATGCGGTCGATGCCGTCGCGCAGGCTGCGCGTCGCGCGCCGCTTCTGGTCCTCCTCGAGCTGGCGCAACTGTCCGCGGAGCGCGGGCGGGATGGTGCCGCCCGGCTCGATGCCGAGCGAGCGCAGGGCGTGTTCGCGCTCCTCGGCGTCCCGCTCCTCGGTGATCGCCTTCGCGTCGGCGCCCGCGATCTCGAGAAGGGTGGCGGCCGCCAGAACGGCGTCGGACACCGACCGGATGCCGAGCGCCAGCTCCAGCGTCTGCTCCCGGCGGCGGCGCGCCTCCTCGTGCGTGGCGAGACGGTGGGCCATGCCGATGTGGCTCTGCGCGTGCCGGGCAGCCCGCTCGGCGGCCTCCGCGTCGACACCGTCGCGACGCTGGATGAGCTCTGCGACGTCTGCGACGCTCGGCACCCGCAGGCGGACGGTGCGGACGCGCGACCGGATGGTCGGCAGCAGGTCTGCGTCGCTCGGCGCGCACAGGATCCACACCGTGCGCTCCGGCGGCTCCTCGAGCGCCTTGAGCAGCACGTTGGACGTGCGTTCGGTCATGCGGTCGGCGTCTTCGATCACCATGACGCGGTAGCGGCCCACCGACGGTGAGAACTGCGAGCTGGCCACCAGCGAGCGGACCTCGTCGATCGAGATGATGACGCGCTCGGTGCTCAGGACGGCGAGGTCGGGATGCGTGCGCGCCTCCACCTGGCGGCGGGTGGCGAGGTCGCCCTCTGGCGTGCCGGGGCTGAGAAGGGCGGTCGCGAACGCGTAGGCGAGGTTGGAGCGGCCGGAGCCGGGCGGACCGGTGATCAGCCACGAATGCGTCATGCCGCGGGAAGCACCGGAGGCGCTGTCGGTGGCCCCGGCCGGAGAGGCGCCCGAGCCCTCGGCGGCGGCGCGGACGATCGCGATCGCGTCGTCCTGCCCCGTGAGCTCGTCCCAGACCGTCATGCTCTCCAGGCTAGCTGGCACGGCGGACACCCTCGGGCGCGCTCACGATTCTGTGGATAAGTCACACCCGGCCGGCGAGCCGGTCGCGGATGTCGCCAGCGATCTCCTCCACGGGACGCCCGGCGTCGACGACGAGGAACCGCTCCGGCTCCGCCTCGGCCAGGCGGAGGTAGGCGGCGCGGACCCGTGCGTGGAAATCGGAGCGCTCGGCCTCGAGCCGGTCGTAGCGGGTACGCGAGGCGTCGAGCCGGGCGCGGGCCTCGTCCTCGTCGAGGTCGAGGAGGATGGTGAGGTCCGGCAACAGGCCCTCCGCGGCCCAGAGCGACAGCTCGCGGATCTGCTGCGCGTCCAGCACGCGCCCAGCGCCCTGGTAGGCGACCGACGAGTCGAGATAGCGGTCCTGCAGGACGACCTCGCCTCGCGCGAGCGCGGGCCGGACGACGGTGGCGACGTGGTGCGCGCGATCGGCCGCGTAGAGGAGGGCTTCGGCGCGCGGCGCGATGTCGCCGCGGTGGTGCAGCACGATCTCCCGGATCTCCACCCCGGCGTCCGTGCCGCCCGGCTCGCGCGTGCGCACGACGGTCCGTCCGAGGCCGGTCAACCACTCCTCGAGGAGGGCGGCCTGCGTGGACTTGCCGGTGCCGTCCCCACCCTCGAGGGTGATGAAGAGGCCGCCGGTCACTCGGCGGACTTCTTCGCGGCCGTCGACCGGGTCGTCGCCTTCTTGGCCGGCGCCTTCTTCGCGGCGGTCGTCTTCTTCGCGGCGGTCGTCTTCGTCGCCGCCGTGGTCTTGGTCGCAGCCGTCTTGCGGGCCGGCTTCTTGGCCGGCCCCTTGGCGCGCTTGTCGGCGAGCAGCTGCACCGCGCGGTCGAAGTCGACCTCGTCCACCGTCTCGCCGCGCGGGATGGTCGCGTTGGTCTCGCCGTCGGTCACGTAGGCGCCGAAGCGGCCGTCCTTGATCCGGATGGGCTTGCCGCTGACGGGGTCGGCGTCGAACTCCTTGAGCGCGCTGGACGCCCGCCGATTGCCGTACTTCGGCTGCGCGAACAGCTCGAGCGCACCGGCCAGGTCGACGTCGAAGATGTCATCCTCGCTCGGCAGCGACCGGGTGTCGGTGCCCTTCTTCAGGTAGGGCCCGTAGCGACCGTTCTGCGCCTGGATCTCGTCGCCGCTCTCAGGGTCGGCTCCGACGACGCGCGGCAGGCTGAGCAGCTTGAGCGCGGTGTCGAGGTCGATGGTCGCGAGGTCCATGGACTTGAACAACGATGCGGTACGCGGCTTCTCCGCGGCCTTCTTGGGCTTCTTGGCCGGTTCGGCGACCTCGCCCGTGGCAGGGTCGACGGTCTCGTCCTCGGGGTCGGCCTCCGTCACGTACGGCCCGAAACGCCCATCCTTGGCCAGCACCCCCTTGCCGTTCTCAGCGTTCGTCCCGAGGACGCGATCGGTCTGAACCGGGGCCTCGATCAGCTCGTGCGCCTTTGCCGGGGTCAGCTCGTCTGGCGCCAGCTCCGGCGGGATGTTCACGCGTCGCGGCGGCGCGTCCGGACCGGCGTCGGGGTCGGGCACCTCGAGGTAGGGCCCGTACTTCCCGATGCGGAGCGTCACTCCGTCGTCGATGGCGATGGAGTTGATGCTGCGGGCGTCGATCTCACCGAGGTTGTCGATGACGCGGCGCAGTCCCTTGTGCTTCCCGCTCCCGAAGTAGAAGCTGTTCAGCCAGTCGACGCGCTCGGCTTCGCCGTCGGCGATCCGGTCGAGGTCGTCCTCCATCTCGGCGGTGAAGTCGTACTGCACGAGGTCGCCGAAGTAGTCCTCCAGCAGCCTGACCACTGAGAACGCGACCCAGCTCGGCACCAGCGCCTGTCCGCGCTGCGTGACGTAGCCGCGGTCGATGATGGTCGAGATGATGCTCGCGAACGTCGAGGGACGCCCGATCCCGAGCTCCTCGAGCGATTTCACCAGGCTCGCCTCCGTGTAGCGCGGGGGCGGCGTCGTCTCGTGGCCGTCGGCCGCGACGTCCTGGACGCTCAGCGGCTGCTTCTCCGTGAGTGGCGGCAGCTTGGCCTCGGCGGCGTCGGACGCGTTGCGCTCCTCGTCCTTGCCCTCCTCGTAGGCGTTGAGGAACCCGCGGAACGTGATGACCGTCCCGCTCGCGGTGAACTCGGCCACCGTTCCGTCGAGCGGGCCCTCGGTCACGCGGGCCTCGACGGTCACGGAGGCGGTCTGCCCCTTGGCGTCCGCCATCTGGGACGCGACGGTCCGCTTCCAGATCAGGTCGTAGAGGCGCAGCTCTGGGCCCCGGAGCGACCGCTCCAGCTCGGAGGGCGTGCGGAACGTCTCGCCGGACGGACGGATCGCCTCGTGCGCTTCCTGCGCGTTCTTGCTCTTCGACGCGTAGGTGCGCGGCTTGTCCGGTACCGTCTCCGGACCGTACAGCTTCGCGGCCTGCGAGCGGGCGGCGTTCGTCGCCTGCTGCGACAGCGACGCGGAGTCGGTACGCATATAGGTGATGTAGCCGTTCTCGTACAGCGACTGCGCGACGCTCATCGTCTGGCGTGCGGAGAAGCGGAGCTTGCGCGCCGCCTCCTGCTGGAGAGTGGAGGTGGTGAACGGCGCAGCGGGGCGGCGCGAGTAGGGCTTCGAGTCGACCTTGGACACGGCGACGACCGTGCTCGGGCGGCGGATCGCCTCGGCGAGCGTGGTCGCCGCGGCCTCGTCGAGCGTCCGGGCGTCGGACGTCAGCCGGCCGTGGTCGTCGAAGTCGCGTCCGGTCGCGACGCGGGTGCCGTCGAGGCGGGCGAGCCGGGCTTCGAAGGCGTTGGCCTCCTCCGGCGCGAGTTGAGCGGTGACACCCCAGTAAGAGGCCGGGACGAACGCGAGGCGCTCGCGCTCCCGGTCGACCACGAGCCGGGTCGCGGCGGACTGCACACGACCGGCGGACAGGCCGGGACCGACCTTGCGCCAGAGCACCGGAGACACCTCGTAGCCGTAGAGGCGGTCGAGGATGCGGCGGGTCTCCTGTGCGTCGACGAGGGCGGTGTCGATCTCGCGGGTGTTGTCGCGCGCCTGCTCGATGGCCTCGCGCGTGATCTCGTGGAAGACCATGCGCTTGACCGGGACCTTCGGCTTCAGCACCTCGACCAGATGCCAGGCGATGGCCTCACCTTCGCGGTCCTCATCCGTCGCGAGGAGGAGCTCGTCGGCGTTCTTGAGGGCGCGCTTGAGGTCGGCGACCGTCTTCTTCTTCTGGTCGGACACCACGTAGTAGGGCTCGAACTCGTTCTCCACGTCGACGGAGAACTTGCCGAGCGAGCCCTTCTTGAGCTCCGGAGGCAGGTTCTTGGGCTCGATGAGGTCGCGGATGTGCCCGACCGAGGCCATGACCTCGTAGCCGTCGCCCAGATATTGAGCGATCGACTTCACCTTGTTCGGAGACTCGACGATGACGAGTTTCTTCGTGTCGGGCACCTGACTCCTCTTATATATGCACACGCTGTGTCGTCCACAGCTGACGGCGACGTCCATGACCGGACCCGCTTCGCCTGCTCCCCCCTGCGGCGCCGGTCCACGCCATGCGTGATCCGTCGTCCGACAGGCAAACCATACACACCTTCGCCGCGCATCCGCCTCATGAGGGTCACGACGTTCGCCCTGGGCGCAGTCACCCGCGGCTCTCGGGACGGGCCCTCCGACCCGGCTGGACCCCTTTCCGGCTGCCGCCCCGCGGAGGATGATGTCAGCATGGCATCGACGATGACGTACACAGCCAAACTGATCGACGGACCGCTTGAGGGCAAGACCATCGCGACCGGCTTCCTTGACTCCGGAGACGCCCGGCCCCGCCTGGAGATCTCGGCGCCGGCGGGCTCGAAGCACTACCTCTATATCCGCGCCTCCGGCACCGAGCTCGAGTACGCCTCCGACGACGGCCACGGCCGGCAGCCGACAGCGGTCTCGTACCGGTATCTGGAGACCGTGTTCGACTGAGCCGCCGACACCGGGGTGCGTGCCACGAGGGCGCGCGCCGGGCGGTCCGGCGCGCGCTGAGGCCGTTGCGTGCCAGGCCAGGTACGGGGTCGTCGCCGTCACCGTGACGACCGGCCCCGCCTGGTCGCACGACTGCAGAGTCGCCCCATTGACCTCCGTCACTATGCCGGCCGCCTCGCAGGGCACGCCTCCGACGCGACCCGAGGCGACATCGGCCGCCCCGAGCGCCGCCAGGTCGGCGGCAGCCGCCGCCCGCGCCTGGGC
>JAEWJG010000349.1 GCA_023386675.1 Actinomycetes bacterium | reverse complement strand
GCTTGCCGCTGATCCGCGTGCCGGAGAGGCGCGACAGCGTGTCGGCGGGGAGGTCGGCCGGCAGCTCGACGATGGAGAAGTCGGGCATGATGCGGATGTGCCCGAAGTCGTCGCGGCTGAGGCCGCCTTCGTTGGCGAGCGCACCGACGATCTGCCGCGGCTCCACCCTCTGCCGCTTGCCCACCTCGATCCGGTACGGGGCCATGGCGGTGTCGTTCCGCTCGCGTCGTGACGGCCGCTCGCTCCGGCCGCCGGCGCGGTCGGCGCGGTCGCGTCCGCCGCGCTCCTCATAGCGGGACTCCGGCTGCCGCAGCTCGTCCGCGGCGGTGAGGAGCAGCGGCTCGTCGCCCTGCGCGACGACGGCGAGGGCCGCGGCCACGTCCGCCTCCGGGACGTCGTGGTGCTCGACGTAATGCCCGATGATGTCGCGGAAGCGCGCTATGCGGTCATCCTGCGTCAGAGCTTCCGTGATCGCATCGTCGAAGCGGGCGAGCCGGGTGACGTTGACGTCCTCGATGCTCGGCAGCTGCATCTGGGTGAGCGGCTGGCGCGTCGCCTTCTCGATCGCCGTCAGCAGGCGGCGCTCCCGCGGGGTGACGAAACTGATCGCGGCGCCGCTCCGCCCCGCGCGGCCGGTGCGGCCGATGCGGTGCACGTACGACTCGGTGTCGACCGGGATGTCGAAGTTGACCACGTGGGTGATGCGCTCCACGTCGAGGCCGCGCGCCGCCACATCCGTGGCCACCAGGATGTCGAGCTTGCCGGACTTCAGCTGGTCGACGGTGCGTTCGCGCTGGACCTGCGCGACGTCTCCATTGATCGCGGCGGCCGAGTAGCCGCGTGCGCGCAGCCGCTCCGCGAGCGTCTCGGTCTCGTTCTTGGTGCGGACGAAGACGATCATGCCCTCGAAGTTCTCCACCTCGAGGATGCGCGTCAGGGCGTCGATCTTCTGCGCGTACGACACGACGAGGTACCGCTGCGTCGTATTGGCGGAGGTCGTGGTCTTGGTCTTGACCGTGATCTCTTCCGGATCGTGCAGGTAGTTCTTCGAGATGCGGCGGATCTGCGCAGGCATCGTCGCCGAGAACAGGGCGACCTGCTTATCGTCGGGGGTGTCCGCGAGGATGGTCTCCACATCCTCCGCGAACCCCATCTTGAGCATCTCGTCGGCCTCGTCGAGCACGAGGTACTTGAGCTCGGAGAGGTCGAGCGTGCCCTTGTCGAGGTGGTCCATGATGCGGCCGGGCGTGCCCACGACGATGTGCACGCCTCGTCGAAGCGCCGAGAGCTGCACGCCGTATCCCTGGCCGCCGTACACCGGCAGGAGGTGCACGCCCTTCATGTGGGCCGCGTAGCTCTCGAACGCCTCCGCCACCTGCAGGGCCAGCTCGCGGGTGGGCGCGAGCACGAGCGCCTGCGGGGCCTTCTGCGTCAGGTCGAGGCGGGACAGGATGGGCAGCGCGAAGGCGGCCGTCTTGCCGGTGCCGGTCTGGGCCAGCCCGACGACATCCCGACCCTCGAGCAGGAGCGGGATGGTCGCAGCCTGGATGGCGGACGGTGTCTCGTAGCCGACGTCCTTCAATGCTCTCAGTACGGCGCTGTCGAGTCCGAGGTCGGAGAACGTCAGGGCGTCGTCCGCGGTGTCGGGTTCGCTGGGCGTGTCTCCGGGGGTCGTCATCCTTTAACGCTAGTCCCGCACACGGCCGCACCGCACGTCGGTCGGCTGGACTAGCATTCGGGGATGACGAAGCCTGCTCCGATCGCCGACGTCTCGATCGGCGGGACATCCATCCGGCTCGGTCAATTCCTGAAGTTCGCCGGGCTGTTCGACTCCGGCGGTGAGGGGAAAGAGGCCATCGCGGACGGCCTCGTCGCCGTGAACGGCGACGTCGACCGCCGTCGCGGACGACAGCTGCAGGTCGGCGACGTCGTCACGGTCGATGGCCGCAGGTTCCGGGTCACCGTCTGATGCGTCGTGTCCTGGTCCTGGGCGGGACGGGCTGGCTGGGGCGCGCCGTCGTCGGCGCGCTGCTGTCGGCCGGCGCCGACGTCACGTGCCTGGCGCGTGGCGAGTCCGGCGCCGTCCCGGAGGGGGCGCGTCTCGTGCGCGCGGACCGGCGCGACCCGGACGCCTACGACCCGGTGCGCGGTGACTGGGACGAGGTCATCGAGATCGCGTACGCTCCCGAGCTCGTCGGACCGGCGCTCGAAGCCCTCGCCGATCGCGCCGCTCATTGGACGCTCGTGTCCACGGTCTCCGTGTACGCCCGCAACGACGAGCCGGGTGCGGACGAATCGGCGGCCCTGGTGGAGCCGGCTGACCTCTCCCAGTATCCGGATGCGAAGGTGGCCGCCGAGCGGGAGACATCGGCCCGGCTCGGCGACCGTCTCCTCATCGCACGGCCCGGACTCGTCGTAGGGCCCGGCGACCCGACCGACCGGTTCGGCTACTGGGCCGCGCGGTTCAGCCGTCCCGGCCCGGTGCTGATCCCGACGACAGCCGGCCGCTTCGTGCAGGTCATCGACGTGGCGGACCTCGCGAGGTGGATCGCACAGGCGAGCGTGGACGTGATCGTCGGCACTGCGAACGCGGTCGGAGAGCCCGTTGCGATGGCAGACTTCTTCCGGCTGGCCGCGGAAACCGCGGGCTCTGACGGCGCGGTCGTGGAGCTCGACGACGACGCGCTGCTGGCGCAGGACGTGAACTACTGGGCCGGCCCGCGGTCGCTCCCGCTCTGGCTTCCCCTCGATGACGCCGGATTCGCCCAGCGCTCCGGAGCGGCGTTCCGCGAGCTGGGCGGCCGGCTCACTCCCCTCGAGGAGACGATGCGCAGAGTCCACGCCGACGAACTCTCGCGCGGCGTCGACCGCGACCGGCGGTCGGGTCTCACGGCGGCAGAGGAACGTGCGGTGATCCTCGCGGCGGGTGACCGTGCGACCGGCAAGGCGTGACCGCCGCGGCACACCCCCAGTGGCGCGGACCGGCGGTCACGACCCTGTGCCGCCTGCATCATGAGGTCGGCCATCAGCAGACGCTCCACCCCCGGAGCGGCTCCTGCCGGTTCACGGAGTATGACACTCGGCGGTGAACGCGGGGGAAATCACGGGGCGGCTGTGAAAGGGCGCGAGGCCCGACCCTGGCGGCGGTCGGGCGCGGGCGGACGCAACGCACGGAGGTAGCGGCGCTTCGCCACCCGCTGGGCGACGAGCAGCAGCGGGAACAGGAGGCGCCACGGCTGCTGCGGCGCTCGCCGCGTGAGCGAACGCACGGTGAGGGAGATCGGTCCGTCAGCGCCGTCGCGATGGAGGATGAACGCCTCCTCGCCGTCCACCGGATGCCCGGGCAGCGTCCGGTAGGCGAAGCCCACCCGGTCGGGCCGCTCGACGACGGAGACGACCTCGACCGGCTCGACGATGGTCGCACCCGGCAGGCGCACCCGGATGCGTTCGCGCTGCCCGGGCTGCACCGGTCCGTCGGCGTCGACCTGGAAGCCGCTGCGCGTCTTCACCGCCCAGCGGAGCAGGTCGTGCGTCGCGCGCCGCCAGTCGTCGTCGCCGCGGCCGACGACGGCGGACACCTCCGCCCGGCGGAAGGCCGGGTCGCTCGGCGGCCAGCCGGCCGACTCGGGCATCGTCATACCGTTCGCTTCGCGCGCGCGGCGACCGCGCCGACCACGCCGACGGCCACCCCGAAGGCGGCG
Organism: Actinomycetes bacterium; assembly: GCA_023386675.1. Taxonomy (GTDB): domain Bacteria; phylum Actinomycetota; class Actinomycetes; order Actinomycetales; family Microbacteriaceae; genus Leifsonia. The sequence goes on along the minus strand of JAEWJG010000349.1, from coordinate 3,555 downwards.
AGACCGAGGCCGAACCAGACTTGTGTGTAGTCCGGGACGAGGCCGGCCTGCGTGTACTGGGTGTAGACGTGGACCGGCAGGGTCGGCATGGTGCCGGACGACATCGACGACTGGTCGGCGGTGACCTTGGCGACGAAGCTCCACGTCGCACCGGCGATGATGGCGACCGCGCCGATCACGAGAAGCGCGAACACAGAGGGCCGCCGCGCCATCACTCCCACACCTTCCGGCTGTCCGCGGCCCGCGCCCGCAGCGCCCCGCCGTCGAGAACCACCCGCGACTCCGGGATGCCCTCGGCCGGCCACTGCGTGACGATCTCCAGCGGTCCCTCCGGCGGGAGCGGGTACAGCCACATCCCGTCCAGGTGCATCGAGAAGTCGGGGCCGCCCGAGCCGCCGCTGCTCGTGGGGAACAGCGAGTGGCCCTCGGTGTCGTCCTCACCGGGGGCCCAGCCGGGTCGGTCGAGGAGGAGGTGCTGGCCGTCGCCGAGCGCCATGCCGTAACGGAGCCGATCGGGCTCGGGTCCGATGGGGGAGCCGTGGGACGACCACTGGAACACCTCCCACTCACGCCGGGTGCGGTCGCCGCGCCGCGTGCGGCGGTCGATCACGATGTCGACGCCGTTCCGGAACACGCGCGCGTGGGACACCACGATGGCCACCGTGTCCGTGACGGCGAGCGCTTCCCCGATCGGGACGAGCGCGGGCACCTCGTCGACCGGCGGGTTCCACCGCGGGTCCTGTTCGAGCTCGGGAACCTCGACCTCGTCGTCGGGCGGATCGGGTGGGAAGAAGTCCATGTCGGCCTCTCTATCGTGGTGGGTGTGGTCAACCGTCGGACGCGGGGGCGCCCGGCATGGCGCTGCCGGTGAGCTCGTGCCGGGAGTACGTGTAGACGAAGCAGTCGTAGCGGCGGTCGCCGGACGCCCACTTCGCGGCGGTGTCCGGGTAGCGCAGGTCGGTCATGACGTCCTCGCCCCAGATGGCGACCCAGTGCCAGTTGAGGCCGGGTTCGGCGCAGAGATCGCCGACCTGCGTGTCGAGCGCCCGCGTCCCGGGGAAGGAGGCATCGGCCGGCTGTGGCAGGACGCCCTTCGAGGTCAGCTGCGCGATGTGCGGGGCCGAGCAGTCGACCACGGGGTACGCATCTGCCCACTTCGACGGGTACACCTGCAGGCAGTCGCCCGGCTGGAGGGTGTCGACCGGCTGGGAGGGCACGGTCGCGACCTGCGTCGGGGTGGGTCGCGGTGGGAGGCCGAGCGGCGCTGGGTCTGGGGAGCCGCGCGGGATGGCCGGGGCCTGTGCGGCCGGCGCGTCCGGTGCCGGGCCCCCGAACATGGCGCCGATCGCGAGCGTGGCGACGACGCCCAGGCCCACCATCGCGGCGAGCGTGATCGCGGTCAGCACGGCCCAGCCGCGTCGCGACAGCCCGGCGGACGAGCCACCCGGCGACGCGTCGGCAGGCGCACCCCCGCGGTCGTCCTCCACGCGGTCATCCTACGGCGCTGGCGGTGCGCAGCAGCAGCCGAGCCTTTCCGGAACGGCCCGAGTGCGCTTGACTGTGGCCGTCCGGCCTCCGAAGGCCGACGACGAGGAAAGGAGACTCCCGTGAGCGCACACGACGGCCCCGACGCCGTCCCCCTCTGGCAGCCGCTCTACGGCGCCACGTTCGGCGACGCCATCCGCCGCTTCTTCCGCAAGTACTCCGACTTCTCGGGCCGCGCGAGCCGCAGCGAGTTCTGGTGGTGGTTCCTGTTCGCCGTCCTCGTCGCCGCGGTCTACGCGATCCTGCAGTCGACGCTCGGAACGGTCGGGAACGGCGGCAAGGGCCTTGGCCCGATCGGGTGGCTGCTCGTCATCGTCTACACGGTCTGGGTGCTGGCGATCCTGGTTCCCAGCCTCGCCCTGTCCTGGCGGCGCCTGCACGATGCGAACCTGGCCGGACCGTTCTGGTTCCTCGGGTTCATCCCGGTCGTCGGCGGGATCATCCTGCTCGTCCTGTACCTGCTCCCGCCCAAAGCCGAAGGCGCCCGGTTCGATCGTCCGCGGTGAGCCCGCTCAGCGCCGGAGCTCGACGCCGGTCAGCGCCGCCAGCCGCTCCAGCAATCGGCCCTGGAACGCCGGGTCCGACGCTGCCGGATGCGGCGCCCGCGCCTGCCGGTGGTGCCAGTAGCCGCCGGTGACCGGGTCGATCTCCGCCGTATCCGCGGTGGCGAGCCACTCCTGCGTGCGGTGGCCCTCTTCGAGGCTGTCGGGGGCGCCACGGCCGCCCATCCGGGTGGGCACCCACCCCGGGTCGACCGCGTGCGAGAGGGTGTCGCTGTTCTCGGCGAGCCACAGCGCGAGGGCGGTGACGAGGAGCTTGCTGGTCGAGTAGTCGCCGCGACCGGCGAAGGCGCGGTCGAGGTCGGGCGAACCGGACCGGTGCATCCCGCTGCTCAGCACGATGGACCGGGCCGGGGGAGTGAGCGTCGCCATCAGCAGGTACGGCGCCACGACGTTCACGGCGGTCACCGGGCCGTCGATCACGCCGGCGTTGTGGATGACCGCGTCGAAGCGGCCGAGGGCGTTCGCCCGGCGCGCGACATCCAGCACCGCGGACGCGTCGGCGAGGTCGCCGAAGATCAGCGGGTGCATCCGCTCGGCGACAGCTCTGTCGGTCAGGCGCTCGGGGCGCCGCGCGTGGAGGACGACCCGGTGCCCGGCGCGGGCGAGCGCGTCGGCGGTCGCCAGGCCGAGGCCGGTGGATGCGCCGGTCACCAGGATCATCATGCGGATTCGCTCCCGTCGGTGTCGAAGAGCTCCTTGGCGATCGTCATCGCCGACATCGCCTTCGGCCAGCCGGCGTAGAAGGCCAGGTGCGTGATCGCCTCGATCAGCTCCTCCCGGGTCACGCCGTTCTGCACGGCGAACGGGAGGTGGAAGCGGAGCTGGTCGACGTTGCCTCCGACGAGGAGCGCGGAAACGGTGATCAGGCTGCGGTCGCGCTTCGACAGCTCGGGCCGCTCCCACACCTCGTCGAACAGCACCTCATCCGTGTAGTGCACGAGGCCTGGTGCGAAGCCGCCGAAGGCGCGCTGCCCGCCGGTCCAGCCGCTCATAAGAGGTTTCCTTCGTACTCGGCGTCGGTGATGTGCTCTTTCCAGGTGGTGGTGCCGGCGGGGTCGTCGGCGGACTCCAGCATGGCGATGTGCTCCATGAAGCATCCTGGTGCGGCAGCGTGCCAGTGCTCCTGGCCGGGCGGCGTGTAGAGCGTCTCCCCGGGGTGCACCTCGATGATGGTGCCGTCGCGGTCGCCGAAGCGGGCGACGCCCGCGGTGACCCGCAGGTACTGCCCGCGGGCGTGGCTGTGCCAGGCGGTGCGGGCGCCGGGTGCGAAGCGGACGAGCGCGACGGTCATCCGCTGATCGCCGTCGTGCGGGGCCGCGATCGGGTCGACCCAGACGTCGCCGGCGAACTGCTCCGGCGGGTTCTTCACCGTGGGAGAGGTGGGTTCGATGTTCATGCGTTCTCCGTCTCCAGCAGGACCTTGATGGCGCGGCGCTCATCCATGGCC
>JAEWJG010000321.1 GCA_023386675.1 Actinomycetes bacterium | reverse complement strand
ATGCCGTGCGCCTGCGCCTGACGGGCAGCCGACTCGGCCGCGAGCTGCGCCGCGAACGGGGTCGACTTACGGGAGCCCTTGAACCCGACGCCGCCGGACGAGGCCCAGCTGATCACGGCACCGGTGGTGTCGGTGATCGAGACGATCGTGTTGTTGAACGTGCTCTTGATGTGGGCCTGGCCCACAGCGATGTTCTTCTTTTCCTTCTTGCGCGGCTTACGAGCGGCCGACTTGGGTGCTGCCATTTCTTCTCCTGAATCCTAAGAGCGTGGGGCCGCGGGCCTTAGCGTGCCTTCTTCTTGCCGGCGACCGTGCGCTTCGGTCCCTTACGGGTGCGCGCGTTCGTCTTGGTGCGCTGGCCGCGGACCGGGAGGCCCTTGCGGTGGCGGATACCCTCGTAGCTGCCGATCTCGACCTTGCGGCGGATGTCGGCGGCGACCTCACGGCGGAGGTCACCCTCGACCTTGAAGTTGCCCTCGATGTAGTCGCGGAGAGCGACGAGCTGGTCGTCGGTCAGGTCCTTGACGCGGATGTCGCCCGAGATCTCGGTCTCGCGCAGAGTCTGGAGGGCGCGGGTGCGGCCGACTCCATAGATGTAGGTGAGTGCGACCTCCACGCGCTTCTCGCGCGGGATGTCGACGCCTGCTAGACGTGCCATGTGTTGGCTTCTCCTGTGATGGGTGGAGGTCTGCAGCGATCCCGGTGCCCCGGCCTCCTCCGAGGGTGTCCCCCGCGCCGCCTGGGCGGTGCGGGATCTGGGATCGCCTGTTCTCTATTCGGTTATGACTGCTGCGATCAGCCCTGGCGCTGCTTGTGGCGCGGGTTCTCGCAGATGACCATGACCCGGCCGTTACGACGGATGACCTTGCACTTGTCGCAGATCCGCTTGACGGAGGGATTGACCTTCATTGTGTTTTACCTTTGTTCGCTGTCCTCGTACCTCGCCCGGGGCAACCCGTGGGCGTGGCCGTTACTTACAGCAGACCTTTACTTGTAGCGGTAGACGATCCGGCCGCGGGTCAGATCGTAGGGGCTCAGCTCGACGATCACGCGGTCCTCGGGGAGGATGCGGATGTAGTGCTGACGCATCTTGCCGGAGATGTGGGCAAGAACCTTGTGACCGTTGGTCAACTCGACGCGGAACATCGCGTTGGGAAGAGCCTCGATCACGGATCCTTCGATCTCGATGACACCGTCTTTTTTGGCCATAGCCTCACTGTCGCTAAAAGTAGTGGTTTGCTGGTCGTGCGTTGACTGGCGGAAGGCACGTCGGAACGCGCCTAAGACACCAAGGATCTATCTTATGGGAAAGGGCGCGATTCCGCCAATCCGCGTGTATCATCTACGCCCGCTCTGAGCGAACGCATCCCGGCCCTTGTCAGGGGATGGGCGTCGGCGTCACGCCGAAGGGTGCGAGACCCGCTGCGCCGCCGTCGGTCGCGGTGAGCACCCAGATGCCGTTCTCGTGGACGGCGACGCTGTGCTCCCAGTGGGCGGCGGCCGAGCCGTCCTCCGTCGCGACGGTCCAGCCGTCGTCCTTCACGTAGGTCTCCTGGTCGCCCAGCACCACCATCGGCTCGATGGCGACGATCAGTCCAGGACGCACCTCCGGGCCCTTCGCCCGCACGCGGTAGTTGAAGACCGGCGGCTCCTCGTGCATCCGCCGGCCGATGCCGTGGCCGATGTAGTCGGTCAGGATGCCGTACTCGCCCTCGGAGAGGATGAAGTCCTCGATGGCCTCCCCCACCTCGTTGAGGTAGCGGGCCCGCGCCAGCGTAGCGATGCCGCGCCAGAGCGACCGCTCGGTCACGTCGGAGAGGCGCTGCCGCTCCTCCACGCGCTCCGGCTGCGCAGGATCGGGCAGCACGAAGGTGCGCGCCGCATCTCCGTTCCAGCCCCCGAGGATGGCGCCGCTGTCGACCGAGAGGATGTCACCCGGCTCCAGGATGCGGCCGCCCGGGATGCCGTGCACGACCTCGTCGTTCACCGACGCGCAGATCGTGTGGTGGTAGCCGGCTTCGAGCTTGAAGTTCGAAGACCCGCCGGCGTCGACGATCGCCCGCTCGGCGAGTGTGTCGAGCTCGAGCGTCGAGACGCCCGGCGCCACCGCCGCGGCCACGGCATCGAGGGACGCTGCGGTGGCCAGCCCCGGAGCGACCATGTCGCGCAGCTGGGCAGGCGTCTTGTAGATCGACTTCTTGAACTTCATCGAGAAAAGGGCCGTCAGGCCGCGGAGCCGCCGGTGGACGCGCCCGCCACCGGGTGGATGCCGCGCTCGGCGAGGGCCGCGGTGATGCGCTCGGCGACCTCGTCCATCCCGCCCAGGCCGTCGACCGGCACGAGCAGGCCGCGCTCGCGGTACACCTCGATCAGCGGCGACGTCTCACGGACGTACACCTCCTGACGGTGCCGGATGGCATCTTCGGAGTCGTCGGCCCGACCCTGCTCCTGCGCCCGCTTGGTCAGGCGCTGGACGATCTCGTCCTGGTCGGCCGTCAGCTGGATGACCGCGTCGAGCTTCTGCCCCTCCCCCGCGAGCAGCTGGTCGAGGTACTCGACCTGCGCGAGCGTGCGCGGGTAGCCGTCGAGCAGGAAGCCGTTCACGGCGTCGTCCTCACGGAGCCTGTCGGCGACAAGCTGATTCGTGAGGCTGTCCGGGACGTAGTCGCCCGCATCCACGATGGCCTTGACCTGCTTGCCGAGCTCGGTCTCGTTCTTGATGTTGGCCCGGAAGATGTCGCCCGTGGAGATGTCGGGGATCCCGTAGGTGGTGGTGATGCGGGAGGCCTGGGTGCCCTTTCCCGCTCCGGGGGGACCGACGATCAGCATTCGGGTCAACGCAGAAGCCCTTCGTAGTGCCGCTGCTGGAGCTGGGAGTCGATCTGCTTGACCGTCTCCAGTCCGACACCGACGATGATCAGGATGGACGTGCCGCCGAACATGAAGTTCTGGCTTGCGCCGATCAACGCGAAGGCGACGAGCGGTATCAGCGCGATGATGCCGAGGTAGAACGACCCGGGCAGCGTGACGCGAGTGAGCACGTAGTCCAGGTACTCGGCCGTCGGGCGCCCCGCGCGGATGCCGGGGATGAAGCCGCCGTACTTCTTCATGTTGTCCGCGACCTCCTCCGGGTTGAAGGTGATGGCCACGTAGAAGTACGTGAAGCCCACGATCAGGAGGAAGTACAGGAGCATGTAGAGCGGGTGGTCACCCTTGGTCAGGTAGTTCGTGATCCAGGTCACCCACGGCGCCGGGGCCTTGCCCGCGGCCGGCTGGTTGAACTGCGCGATCAGGGCCGGCAGGTACAGCAGCGACGAGGCGAAGATGACGGGCACGACGCCGGCCATGTTGACCTTGATCGGGATGTACGTGTTGTTGCCGCCGTACGTCCGCCGCCCGACCATGCGCTTGGCGTACTGCACGGGGATGCGCCGCTGCGACTGCTCGACGAAGACGACGCCCATGACGATGAGCAGTCCGATCGCGATCACGACCAGGAGGATCTCGATGCCCTGCGACTGGCCGACCGCCCAGAGGGAGGACGGGAACTGCGCGGCGATCGAGGTGAAGATGAGGAGCGACATGCCGTTGCCGATGCCGCGCTCGGTGACGAGCTCGCCCATCCACATGATGAGGCCCGTACCGGCGGTCATGGTGATGACCATGAGCATGATCGCGTACCAGGAGTCGTCCGTGATGAGCTGCGTGCACTGCGAGACGGCGGTGGTGCCGAACAGCGCGCCGCTGCGGGCGACGGTGATCAGGGTCGTCGACTGGAGGACGCCCAGCGCGATCGTGAGGTAACGCGTGTACTGCGTGAGCTTGGCCTGGCCGGCCTGACCCTCCTTGTAGAGAGTCTCGAAGCGCGGGATGACCACGCGCAGCAGCTGCACGATGATCGACGCGGTGATGTACGGCATGATGCCGAGCGCGAAGATCGAGAGCTTGAGCAGGGCGCCGCCGGAGAACAGGTTGACCAGCGAGTAGAGACCCGAGGTGTCCTGGTTGGCGTTCAGACAGGTCTGGACGTTGCCGAAGTCGACGAACGGCGCGGGGATGAAGGAGCCCAGCCGGAAGAGGGCGATGATCGCCAGGGTGAAGAGGATCTTCTTGCGAAGGTCCGGGGTGCGGAAGATCCGCGCAACGGCGCTAAACAAACCTGCGTCCTGCTTTCCTA
>JAEWJG010000127.1 GCA_023386675.1 Actinomycetes bacterium | reverse complement strand
CCTTCTCCGGGTCCCACTGCAGCCGCGCGGCCGTGAGCCGCTCCTGCACGGAGGGCGGCCAGCCGCCCTCGAACGCGGCGCGATCGGAGAGATCGCCGATGAAGTTCACGTTCGTGACCGACGAGATGCGATCGGCGAGAGCGTCGGCGATCGCCTTCGCCCGAGCCGGCGCCGCCTCGGCGAACGTCCTCGGGTCGGCAGCGAGCAGCGCGAGCGTGTAACCGCTGTCGCGTCCGCCGATCGAGGTGCCGTCGTCCGTGTCCCGCGCGGTCGCTCCGCCGATCTGGCGGAGTTCGACCGAGAGGAACGGCGAACCGGAGCCGGGGCCGGCCAGCTCGAGGATGGCATCCCCGGCGTCCTGGTCGAACGTGTCGAGCATGTAGCCGCGGATCCAGGACGGCGCGCCCTGCTCCGGATCGTTGTGGATGCTCGCGACCGCGGTCGTCGGCATCTCGGTCACGAAGTCGAGGTAGAGCGGCGCCGCGGCGCGGATCGGCGCGAACAGCCGCTCGCCCTCGGCGCTGTCGCCCGGATACGCGAACCGGACGCTGAGCACCGTCCGCCCGCGCAAGGGCGGCGGCGGTCCGTCGACGTCGGGGATCGTGAGCAGCGCGACCGACGTGGTGGCCTCATCCGGCAGCTCGGCGGACCAGTCGATCCACGCCCGCAGCGCCGGCTCGATCGCGCCGCCCTCGAAGAACACGCTGCCGCCGTACAGCGAGCGGAGCGGGACGAGTTCCAGCGACATCTCGGTGACGACGCAGAGGCCGCCCTTGCCGCCACGGAGCGCCCAGAACAGGTCGGAGTTGGTGTCTCGGTCGGCGGTGAGGACGCGTCCATCCGCAGTGACGACGCGGAAGCCGCGCACCCAGTCGGCGGTGAAGCCGTACGTGCGGGCCATCGGCCCGAGGCCTCCGCCGAGGCTGTAGCCGACCGCGCCGACGCTCGTCGACGAGCCGGTGACCGGGGCCAGTCCGTGCTCCGCCGCCGCCACGATGATCGGCGCCCAACGGAGTCCGGCGCCGATCCGGGCCAGTCGCGACTCCGAGTCGATCGAGAGTCCGTCGAGCCCGCGTGTGGAGATGATCATGCCGCCGACGATCGGCGCCTCGGCGCCGTGACCCGTCGCCTGGACCCGTACGGCCAGCCCGGTCTCGCGGGCGAATGCGATCGCGTCCACCACATCCTGTTCGGTCGTGACGGCGACCACGATGTCCGGGTCGTGGCGGATCGCGGTGTTGAAGCAGGCGACCTCCGCGGCGAGGCCCTCGTCGCCGCGGACGTAGACGGTTCCGGCGATTCCGTCGCGCAGGCGCGCGACAGCTGCCGTGTCGAGTTCGATTCCCATGGGCGGCAATCTAGGGGAGGGAAGCGGGCCGCGGGTAGACCCCCGGCCCGATCCGGACCGTCAGACGCGTGACGTACCATTCCTCCATGACCGCTGTCCTGCCTGCGCCGCGCGCCTCTGCGTGGGGCGCGCCGGACGCCGAGACGGTCTACCGTCCCAGCGGTCCACTCGACTTCGCCGGGACGCTCGCGATGCTCGGCCGCGGTCCCTACGACCCGACGACGGTGTGGGACCTACGCGGGATGTGGCGCACCTGGCGCACGCCGGGTGGGGCGGCGACCCTGCGGGTCGAGCGTCCGTCTGCCGACGGCAGTGTGTCAGCGGCGGCCTGGGGCCCGGGGGCCGCGTGGGCCATCGAAGCGGTGCCGCGGCTGCTCGGCCGGGACGACGACTGGTCCGGGGTCGACGTGTCCGGGCACCGGCTGCTTCGCGACAGCCTCCACCGCAATCCCGGGCTGCGCCTCGCCCGCACGGGGCGGATGCTGGAGGCGCTGCTCCCCGCGATCATCGAGCAGCGCGTGACCAGCCTAGAGGCCTACCGATCGTGGTCACGGCTGCTGCGCTGGTATGGAGAGCCTGCGCCTGGACCCGCGCCCGACGGGATGCGGGTGACACCGACCCTCGAGCAGTGGCGCGGCATCCCGTCGTGGGACTGGCACCGCGCAGGTGTCGACCCGAGGAGGGCGCGCGCGGTTCAGGCGGTGCTCGCCGTGGCGACGTCGCTGGAGCGAGCGGTCGAGCGTGCGGCGACGCTCGAGGACGCGCAGACCGCGCTGCAGACCATCCCGGGCGTCGGGGTGTGGACAGCGGCCGAGACCCTGCAGCGCTCGCACGGCCATCCCGACCTCGTCAGCGTCGGCGACTACCACCTCGCCCACCAGGTCGGCGAGGCGCTGATCGGCAGGCGCGTCGACGACGAGGGAATGCTCGAACTCCTGGAGCCGTACGCCGGCCACCGCCAGCGTGTGGTGCGGCTGATCTTCGCCAGCGGCTTCCGTTTCGAGCGCCGCGGACCGCGGATGGCCCTGCAGGACCACCGCTGGCACTGAGGGCGCGTCAGCGTGCGCTTGCGGCGCGCGCTGCGGCTGCGTCGGACCGCAGGTCGCGGTCGAGCTCGCGGCACAGCGTCCGGTAGTGCTCGGTCATCGCCGGACCGTAGCTGCTCCACTCCGGTGCGGGCTTGTGATCGTGGGCGGCGACGAGACGATCGAGGTAGAAGTCCCAGCGCGGGCCCTCGTCGGCCTCCTCCGTGAGCGAGCGCATCCGGCGGCCGACCGTCACCGTGGTGTGGCCGCTCGCCTCGGTGAGATGCGCGAACATCCTCCGCGACGACCCGGCCGGGCCGACGTCGGCGTGCAGCCTGTGCGGGGCGGTGCACTCCAACACGGTGACGTCCTGCCACTCGGCGTCGTCGCCGTCCGCGGTGATGCGGAGCTTGACCGCGCCGGTCGCTCCCGAACCGGTGTAGTCGCCGAGCCATTCGCCCAGGCGTGGCGCCCGGCTGAAGTAGGTCCACACGTTCTCGATCGGCGCTTTGAACATCCGGTCGAGGACGAGGTAGACCCCGTCGTCCTTGCGGACCAGTCGTCCTGTCGGGTGCGGCATCATCGTGACCTCCGTCGGCTCAGCCTCTGGTGATCCACACCTTAGTCACGCGCCCGCCGATTCGGCAGAGGGACGCTTCGAGAGCTCTCAGCCTTCGAGCACGGCCATCGCGGCGTTGTGTCCGCCGAGGCCGCTGACCGCGCCGCCTCGGCGCGCGCCGGAGCCACAGAGCAGGATGCGCGGATGCCGCGTGGCGACGCCCCAGCGCTGCGCCGGGGTGTCGAGCGGGTCGTCGTCCTCGGCGAACGGCCACGACAGCGGCCCGTGGAAGATGTTGCCGCCGGGCATGTTGAGCGCCTGTTCGAGATCGCGCGTGGTCTTGGTCTCGATGCAGGGTCGGCCGTCGGCGTCCGTCAGGAGCAGGTCCTCGACGGGCTCGGCCAGCACGGAGTTCAGGGAGGCGAGAACCGCGTCCTGGAGGCGCTGCCGGGTCGCGTCGTTGTTCTCGGCGGTGAGCCAGCGGTCAGGGGTGTGCAGGCCGAACACCGTGATCGTCTGCGCACCGGACTCGGCGAGCTCCGGATCGAGGATGCTCGGGTCGGCGAGGGTGTGGCAGTAGATCTCGCAGGGCAGGAGCTCGGGCATCACGCCTCGGGTCATGCCGGAGTACGCCTCCTCCAGCTGCGCGTACGTCTCGTTGATGTGGAAGGTGCCGCCGAACGCCGCCTTCGGGTCGATCGCCTCATCGCGGAGGCGCGGGAGCCGCTTCAGGAGGAGGTTCACCTTGACCTGCGCACCCTCCGCCTTCTCGCGCGGAGGCTCGGGCGACTCGTCGAGGAGGCGGTCGAGGACGTCGGGGGCGACATTGACGAGGACGTTCCCGCCGGTCACCCGCCGCTCATGGCCGTTGCGGACGTACTCGACCGTGCCGTCCGGGTCGATGCTCGTGACCTCGGCGCCGGTGACGATGCGGGCGCCGGCCTCGCGCGCGACGCGGGCCAGTTCGCCGGTGACCGCCCCCATCCCGCCGACCGGGACGTCCCACTCGCCGGTCCCCTGGCCGATGACGTGATAGAGGAAGCAGCGGTTCTGGGCGAGTCCGGGGTCGGAGACGCTCGCGAAGGTGCCGATGAGCGCGTCGGTCGCCACGACGCCGCGGACGAGATCGCTCTGGACGCGCGACTCGATGAATTCGCCGATGGGGCGCTCGATGAGGGCATCCCAGAGCTCGTCGTCGCCGACCAGGGCCTTGGCCTCGGAGCGGGTGAGCAGCGGTTCGGTGACGGTCGGCCAGAGGGCGTGGGCGACCTCGCCGGTGCTGCGGTAGACGGAGTCGAAACCTTCGGCGTCGCCGGCCGCACCGATGCGGGCGAAGGACGCGGCGGTCGCGGCCGCGTCGGTGTTGTCGACGAGGAGGCCGGCGCCGTCGGGGTCGCCGGGGACGGGCGTGTAGGAGGAGTAGCGGCGGCGGGCGAGGCGGATGTCGAGCCCCAGTTCGTCGATGATGCGCTGCGGGAGCAGGCTGACCAGATAGGAGTAGCGCGACAGGCGGGCCTCCACGCCGGCGAACGCCTGAGCGCTGACGGCGGCCCCGCCCACGTCCTCGAGGCGCTCGAGGAGGATGACGGACTTGCCTGCGCGGGCCAGGTACGCGGCAGCGGTGAGGCCGTTGTGTCCGCCGCCGACGATCACGATGTCGTGGGTCGCTTCGGGGGCCGGCGTGGAGCGGTCGTTCATGGTCACGACTCTAGTGGCGGACGACTTATCCACATCTTCACGTCGGTCCGTCGAGCGCTCAGCGCCGGGTAATAGTGTCGTCGCATGGTCGATGCAACAGACGGTGCTGAGACGCGGCCGGCGGCGATCGCTCACGAGGCGGTCCAGCTGGTGCAGCGCTGGCTCGCCGAGAGCGCGCAGAACGCGTCCACTGCTCCTCAGGATCCCGCGGCGGAACGCTTGGCGGGGGTGCTCAGCGACCCCGACGGGCTGGAGTTCGCCGTCGGGTTCGTGGACGGCGTCGCGCGGCCGCAAGACCTCTTCGTGGCCGGGTACAACCTGCAGCGCGTGGCCAAGCGCATCCCGCGCTTCCTTCCCTGGTACATGCGGTTCGCGATCTGGCTCGGCGGAGTGTTCGGCCCGGTGCTGCCGTGGGTCGTCATCCCGATCGCACGGCGCGTGCTCCGGCGGATGGTCGGGCATCTGGTGGTGGATGCGACGCCCGAGAAGCTCGGGCCGGCGATCGCCAAGCTGCGGGAGTCGGGCGACCCCGACGGGCACGGCGCCCGGCTCAACCTCAACCTGCTCGGCGAGGCCGTGCTCGGTGAGAAGGAGGCGCTGAGGCGCTTCGAGGGCACACGCACGCTCCTCGCGCGCGATGACGTCGACTACGTCTCGATCAAGGTGTCGTCGATCGCGTCGCAGTTGTCGATGTGGGCCTTCGACGAGACGGTCGAGCGGGTGGTCGAGCGGCTCACGCCGCTGTACGAGCTGGCGGCGGCCTCGCCGACGCCGAAGTTCATCAACCTCGACATGGAGGAGTACCGCGACCTCGACCTGACGATGGCGGTCTTCACCACGCTCCTGAGCAAGCCGCAGTTCCTCGGGCTCGAGGCGGGCATCGTCCTGCAGGCGTACCTTCCTGACGCGCTGGACGCGCTGCAGACGCTGACGGAGTGGGCGACGCAGCGACGCATTGCGGGCGGTGCCGCGGTCAAGGTCCGCGTCGTGAAGGGTGCGAACCTCGCCATGGAGCGGGTGGATGCGGCCATCCACGACTGGCCGCTCGCGACGTACGGCAGCAAGCAGTCGACCGACGCGAACTACAAGCGCGTGCTCGACTGGGCGTTCACGCCGGAGCACACGGACGCCGTGAAGATCGGCGTCGCAGGCCGCAACCTGTTCGACATCGCCTACGCCTGGCTGCTCGCCTCCCGGCGCGGCGTGACCGATCGCATCGACTTCGAGATGCTGCTGGGAATGGCCACCGCGCAGGCGGAGGTGGTCACCCGGACGGTCGGCCGACTGGTGCTGTACACGCCCGTGGTGGATCCGCGCGAGTTCGATGTCGCGATCTCGTACCTGATCCGCCGGCTGGAAGAGAACGCGAGCCCCGAGAACTTCATGTCGGCGGTGTTCGAGCTGGGGTCGGACCCTCGGCTGTTCGAGCGCGAGAAGCAGCGCTTCCTCGCGTCCATGGCCGAGCTGGAGGCGGAGGGCGGCCCGCGCGGCGCGGCGCCGCTGCCGAACCGGCGCCAGGACCGCACGCAGGAGTGGGAAGACCTCACCCCGCCGTCATTCACGCGACCGTCGGCGCCGGCGGCGGACCCGGCCGGTGAAGAGACGGACGCTGGGCTGACCAGCGTCGTGCTCGGCCTGACCCGTGGGTCGGGCGGGGTGGAGCTTCCGCCTCCCGCCGGGGTGCCCGCGGACGGCTTTCGCAACGCGCCGGACACCGACCCGTCCCGCGCGGCGAACCGGGCGTGGGGGCGACGCATCCTGGCGCGGGCGGCCGCATCCACTCTGGGCGACGAGACGATCGCGGCTGCGGTCGTCACGGAGGGCGACCGCCTCGACCGGATCATGCAGATCGTGGTCGATGCGGGCACGGGCTGGGGGCGTCGCAGCGGTCGGGAGCGTGCCGCCCTGCTCGACCGCGCGGGGCACGCGCTCGAAGCGAACCGCGACCGGTTGATCGAGGTCATGGCGTCGGAGACGGGAAAGACCATCGCGGAGGCCGACCCGGAGGTCAGCGAGGCGGTGGACTTCGCGCACTACTACGCGACGCGGGCGCGAGAGCTGGACGACGTCCAGGGCGCTCGGTTCATCCCCTCGCGGCTGACGGTGGTCGCCCCGCCGTGGAACTTCCCGGTCGCCATCCCGGCAGGGTCCGTGCTGGCGGCGCTCGCCGCCGGCAGCGGGGTCATCATCAAGCCGGCCCCGCAGGCGCGGCGGTCGGCGGCGGTGATGGTCGAGGCGCTGTGGGAAGCGGGGATCCCGCGCGACCTGCTCGCGCTCGTGGATGTCGCGGAGAACGATCTCGGGCAGCAGCTGATCTCCGACCCACGTGTCGACCGGGTCATCCTCACCGGGTCGTACGAGACGGCGAAGCTCTTCCGGTCCTGGCGACCGGAGCTGCCGCTGCTCGCCGAGACCAGCGGCAAGAACGCGATCATCGTCACCCCGAGCGCCGACTACGACCTCGCGGTGTCCGACATCGTCAAGAGCGCGTTCGGGCATGCCGGGCAGAAGTGCTCGGCGGCGAGCCTGGTCATCCTGGTCGGATCGGCGGCCACCTCCGAACGGTTCCGCAACCAGCTCGTCGACGCCACCGCGAGCCTGCGGGTGGGCTACCCGCAGGATCCGGTCAGCCAGATGGGCCCGCTCATCGAGCCTGCCTCCGGCAAGCTCCAGCACGCCCTCACCACGCTCGGCGCCGAAGAGGAGTGGCTGGTCGAGCCGAAGCGGCTGGACGACACCGGGCGCCTCTGGTCCCCGGGGATCCGGACCGGCGTGAAGCCGGGCTCGTACTTTCACCTCACCGAGTTCTTCGGGCCGGTGCTCGGCGTCATGACCGCCCGGAATCTCGAGGAGGCCATCCGCTACCAGAACGCCGTTGAGTACGGGCTGACCGCCGGGCTGCACTCGCTCGACTCCGACGAGCTGGCACTGTGGCTCGACACCGTCGAAGCGGGCAACCTCTACGTCAACCGCGGGATCACCGGCGCGATCGTGCGGCGGCAGCCGTTCGGCGGGTGGAAGCGGTCGTCCGTCGGCGCGGGTGCGAAGGCCGGGGGACCGAACTACCTGCTCGGGCTCGGTTCGTGGGTTCCCGAAGCGGGGAGCTCCAGTTCGAGCCTGCATCTGCGCGGTCTGGAGCCGCGGGTTTCCGACCTCATCGAGTCCGGGCAGTCGTCGATGGACTACCCGTCGTTCGACCTCGTCCGGCGGTCGGCGCTCAGCGACGCGATCGCCGTGGCGAACGAATACCACCGCGTGAAGGACGTCTCGGGGCTCGGCGTCGAGTGCAACCTGTTCCGGTACCGACCGGTGCCGGTGGCCATCCGGCTCTCGGAGGGGAGCTCGCTCCCCGAACTGCTGCGCGTGATGGCGGCGGCTACCGTGGCGCGGTCACCCTTCACGGTGAGCACGCCGGTGAGACTGCCCAAGGCGACGGCAGCGCTCCTGCGCGAGCGGGAGATCGAGGTGACGGTGGAGTCGGATGCGCACTGGCTGTCGCGCGTCCGCTCGCGACGGATCGCCGCACACCGGATCCGGCTCATCGGCGGCGACCCGGTGGCGCTCGCCGCGGCGCTGGGCGGGAGCCCGGACGTCGCGATCTACGACGGCCCGGTCACGCCGTCGGGTCGCGTCGAGGTGCTGACCTTCCTGCATGAGCAGGCGATCTCCATCACGAACCATCGGTTCGGCAATCCGACGACGCTGTCCGACGGCGTCATCTGACCCGCGTACTGTGGCAGCCATGACGAACCAGATCCCCTCTCTCCCGCTCGACGGCGACGGCAGCATCCCGCAGCTCGGACTCGGCACCTGGCCCCTCGACGACGCCGAGGTCGAGAAGGCGGTCGTCGCCGCGGCCGAGATCGGCTACCGGCATGTCGACACCGCGGCGAAGTACGGGAACGAGGTCGGCGTCGGGCGCGGCGTCGCGGCTAGCGGGATCTCGCGCGAGGAGTGGTTCGTCACGACCAAGCTCGACGGCAACTACCAGGGCGACGACCGCGCGGTCGCCGGGCTCGACGCGAGCCTGGACCGGCTGGGGCTCGAGTACGTCGACCTTCTGCTCATCCACTGGCCGCTGCCGCAGCGCGACCAGTTCGTGTCCACGTGGGAGACGTTCATCCGGCTGCGGGAGGCGGGAAAGGCGCGCGCGATCGGCGTCTCCAACTTCAAGCCGGCGCACATCGACCGGATCATCGCCGAGACCGGCGTGACGCCTGCCGTCAACCAGATCCAGTTGAGCCCCGCGATCCCGCGCCGGGAGCAGCGGGCGTACGACAACGAGCACGGGATCGTGACCGAATCGTGGAGCCCCATCGGCGGAACGGGTGACCTCCTGGCGGAGCCCGTTCTCGCCCGACTCGGCGAGAAGCACGGGCGGACACCGGGCCAGATCGTCCTGCGCTGGCACGTGCAGAACGGGCTGGTCGCGATTCCGAAGTCGCGCAACCCCGAGCGGATGGCCGAGAACCTGGCGGTCTTCGACTTCGAGCTCGACTCCGACGACCTCGCCGCGCTCGACACGCTCGACGAGGGCCCCGACGCTGGCGTGGACTCGGACCACACCGGGCACTGACCCGGCACAGGGACGCGCCCACGCGTGCAGCCGTCACGCGAGCGGAGTGCCGGCCCGACCCGCCGCCCCGTCGCCGGTCAGTCGCGCCGAATGGGCAGCGTCACCGTGACGGTCAGCCCGGACGGCTCCGCATTCGCCAGCACGACCCGGCCGCCGGCCGCGTCTGCCAGCGCACCGACGATCGCCAGGCCGAGCCCGCCGCCGGACTGACCGGTGCGGGCGTCGTCCGCACGCGTGAAGCGATCCAGGGCGACCGGGATGAAATCCTCCGGCA
>JAEWJG010000120.1 GCA_023386675.1 Actinomycetes bacterium | reverse complement strand
ACCCAGGGTCCTCCTGGAGCACCGCCAGGTGCAGCCCCGCCGCGGAGGGCACCAGCCGCAGGCCGGGCCCCAGCGCGCCGACGGCCGCCTCCAGGGCCGCGTGCCGCTCTGCGTAGATCCGGGTCGCGCTGCGGACGTGGCGCGCGAACCCGCCGGAGTCGAGCAGGCGCGCCATCGCCCGCTGCGTCACCGTGTCGTTGTGCCAGTCGGTCAGGCGCTTGGCGTGGCGGATCGCCGCGAGCAGGGCGGGCGGCGCGACGACGAAACCCAGCCGGAGGGCGGGGGCCATGGTCTTGGAGAAGGTGCCGACGTAGACCACGCGGCCCTCAGCATCCAGGCGCTGCAGCGGGTCGAGCGGACGCGCGCCGAAGCGGTACTCGCTGTCGTAGTCGTCCTCGACGACCACGGCGTCATGGCGGGCGGCCCAGTCGAGCAGCGCGACCCTCCGCTCCAGCGGCAGCACGCCGCCGAGCGGGAACTGGTGCGACGGCGTCACGTAGACGAGCCGCGCGGGCGGGAGCAGGTCGACACGGAGGCCCTGCTCGTCCACCGGCACCGGCAGGACGCGCGCCCCGGCCAGCTCGAACAGCTGACGGACCGGCGGGTAGCCGGGGTCCTCCATCGCCACGGAGTCGCCCGGCCGCAGCAGCACACGGGCGATGAGGTCGAACGCCTGCTGCGCGCCGCTGGTGACCACCACGTCCCCCGGCCCCGCCTCCACCGACCGCGAGACGCCGAGGTGGCGGGCGATCCCGGCGCGCAGCCGCTCCGCTCCGGCGGGGTCGCCGTAGCCCGCAGAACGGGCGAAGCCGCCGCGCAGCTCGGCGGCGACGTAGCCGCGCCAGGTGTCGAGCGGGAAGAGGGAGGGATCGGGCGAGCCGACGCTGAAGTCGTAGGCGATCGGGCGCGGCTCGGTCCACAGCGGGTCGTCGAGGTCCCGCCAGGCGGCGGCGGGCCGTGCCGCGCTCCGCCGCCGCGGTGGGCGTCGGTCCACTGCAGGCGCGGCGTAGGCGACGAAGGTCCCTGCGCCCACCCGTGCCTCGAGGTACCCCTCGGCGGTGAGCCGTTCGTACGCAGTCGAGACCGTCGACCGCGAGACCTGCAGCCTGTCGGCCAGCTCGCGGGTCGCGGGCAGCCGCTCGCCGCGGCGCAGGCGGCCGTCGAGCACCGCATCCCGCAGCTGGCGGTAGATGCGGTCGGCGCGGTCGCCGCGACCGCCGATGGCGACGTGGAGGTCCAGGATGCTTCCTCGAATGGTCTGGTCGGAACCCGTCGGATTGGCGCTTACACCGAGCCGATCCGCTTCCTACCGTAGGGGTCATGACAGAACGAATCCAGGTCCCGTCCGTCGCCCCCGAGGGCTACCGCAAGGTCGTCAACCTCGACGGCTACGTCGGCGGCGTCGTCGAGGAGCCGCTCGGCGACCTCATCAAGCTGCGTGCGTCGCAGATCAACGGCTGCACCTACTGCGTCGACATGCACTCCGTCGACCTGCAGGGCCGCGGGGTGCCGCTGCGCAAGGTGTTCGCGGTCACCACGTGGCGGGAGTCGCCGTGGTTCACCGACCGCGAGCGGGTCGCGCTGGAACTCACGGAGGCGGTCACGCTCATCCACCAGGACGGCGTGCCCGACGAGCTGTACGGCCGGGCGCTCGCGGAGTTCGGCGAGGACGGCCTCGCCAACCTCCTGCTCGCGATCGCCACCATCAACGTGTGGAACCGCATCGCCATCCCGACCCGGATGCAGCCGGCCGCGCTCTGAGCCGCGAACGGCGAAGCGCTCCCCCGGACCGGCCGTGGGGAGCGCTTCGTTCGCGAGGGACGCGACTCAGCTGACGCCGAGCAGGTCGATCACGAAGATCAGGGTCTTGCCCGAGAGCGGGTGCCCGCCGCCGGCCGGACCATAGGCCTGTGCCGGTGGGACAGTGAGCTTGCGGCGCCCGCCGACCTTCATGCCCGGGATGCCGTCCTGCCAGCCCTTGATGAGGTTGTTCAGCGGGAAGTTGATGGACTGCCCGCGGCTCCACGAGGAGTCGAACTCCTCGCCGGTCTCGTACTCGACGCCGAGGTAGTGCACGTCGACCTTGGAGCCGGGAGTCGCCTCCGGGCCGGTGCCCTCGACGATGTCGACGATCTCGAGCGTCTCGGGGGCCGGACCCTCGGGGGCGTCGACCTCGGGCTTCTGGTTGGTGTTCTCTGCCATGTCCCCATCCAACCGCGCCAGGCGCGATTCGGGAAACCCCGTTCGCTGACCGCGCACGACGGATTCGGGGTTGCGCTCGCAGCGGGCCGGGGGCATCCTTAAAGCCATAACTCGTTCCCCCGGGAGAGCTGCAGGCATCGCCGCACCACCGGGGGTCGAGTCCGTTAAGGGGTGGTTCTGCAAGGGGTGGTTCTGCCGGCCTCAGGCGCCGAAGACCTTGCCGGGGTTGAGGATGCCGAGCGGGTCGAACACCGACTTGAGCTTCACCTGCAGCTCGTACGAGTCGGGTCCGACCTCGTCCGCGAGCCACCGGCGCTTGAGCACGCCGACGCCGTGCTCGCCGGTCAGCGTGCCGCCCAGCTCGATCGCGGTCCGGAACAGGTCGTTGGCCGCATCCCACACCGCGTCCGGCACCTCGTCGCCGCTGTAGACGAAGTTGGGGTGGAGGTTGCCGTCGCCCGCGTGCGCGACGGTGGGGATCGGGATGCCGTACTTCGCCGAGATGCGCTCGATCGCCGCGAACATCTCGGGCATGCGCGAGCGAGGCACCGCGACATCCTCGATCAGCACCTCGCCGTCGGAGGCGAGCGCGGGGTGGAAGGCGCGACGCAGGGCGAGCAGGCGCTCCCCCTCTTCGGCGGCGGCGGCGACGCGCACGGTGCCGCCCGTCTCGGCCAGCAGCTCGCCGGCGGCCGCGGCATCCACGGCCGCGGTCGCGCCGTCGAACTGGACCATGAGGTAGGCGGCCCCGCTGCTCGCGCCGAACGACTCCCGGATGCGCTCCTCGCCCAGGTAGGCGGCGATCCGCTCGAGGGAGGGGGCGTCGAGCAGCTCCATGACGGCCGGGCGGAGCTGTGCGGCCGTGATCCGGGCGGAGGCCTGCGCGGCCGTCCGCACATCCGGGAACAGCGCGCCGAGGGTGACCGGCTCGCCGGGCGGGATGGGCTGCACGCGCACCGTCGCCTCGACGATCACGCCGAGCGTGCCCTCCGAGCCGACGAAGAGGGCGGTCAGGTCGTACCCGGTGACGCCCTTGGCGGTGCGGTGACCGGTGCGGACGACGCGCCCGTCGGCGAGCACGACCGTGAGGGCGAGCACCGCCTCCCTGGTCACCCCGTACTTGGCGCACAGCAGGCCGCCGGCGTTCGTCGCGATGTTGCCGCCGACGGTCGAGATGGCCTTGCTGGCCGGGTCGGGCGCGAAGAACAGGCCGAACGGCTCCAGTGCCGCGTTGAGGTCGCTGTTGATGACGCCGGGCTGCACGACGGCGAGCTGGTCCTCTGCGGAGATCTCGAGGATGCGGTTCATGCCGGACACGTCGAGCACCAGCGACCCCTCCGTGCCGTTGGCGCCACCCGCGAGACCGGTGCCCGCGCCACGCGGGACGACGGGGACGCGGAACTCGCTCGCCGCCCGCAGCGTCGCCTGCACGTGCTCGACCGACCGCGCGGTGACGAGCGCGCGCGGCATGCCAGGGGCGATCCACCCGGAGCGGTCGGTGCGGGCGGCGTCGAGGAGGGCGGGGTCGGTCGTGAGCACGCCCGCGGCGAGGGCCTCGTCGCCGAGCGCCGCCGAGAGCCAGTCGAGAACGTCCATCCCTTCAGGCTAGCCGCTGACGATTTGGCACAAATCGCGGTCATGGCGTCGGCAATCCCACGATCTGCGCCAAATGACGGCTGCGGTGATGTCCGATTTCCGCTAGGGGATGTCGGAGGCGGGGGTCAGGATGGAGGCATGGCAGACAGCAGGACGGACGCGAAGCTCACCGATCCGGTGTTCGCCGAGCGCTATCGCGCGATGAGCGCCCGGGATGCGCGGTTCGACGGGCAGTTCATCACCGGCGTCCACTCCACCGGCATCTACTGCCGCCCGAGCTGCCCGGCGGTCACGCCCAAGCCGGGGAACGTGACCTTCTACCTGACGGCCGCCGCCGCCCACGAGGCGGGCCTGCGCGCCTGCAAGCGCTGTCTGCCCGACGCGGTCCCCGGCTCTCCCGAGTGGAACGTGCGGGACGACCTCGCGGCGCGCGCCATGCGCCTCATCGCCGACGGGGCGGTCGAACGGGAGGGCGTGCCCGGCCTGGCGCGCCG
>JAEWJG010000109.1 GCA_023386675.1 Actinomycetes bacterium | reverse complement strand
GCCTTAACCGCGCAGCGGCTCCCTCAAAACGCATCCGGCCGCGCGAACTCCCGCTCCTTGATGTTCGACTCCGCCTGCGGGTCGATGTTCGCCCGGATCAACGGAAGCGTCCGCGTGACCGCGGTGTCGATGCGCTCGCGCAGGTCTTCCGAGCGGATCTCGTAGTCGGCGAAGTCGCTTTCGCTGGCGTAGATGCCGAGCGGGACCGTCAGCGACTGGAAGAAGCCGAACAACGGTCGCATCTGGTGCTCGACGAGCAGCGCGTGGCGGTCGCTCCCGCCGGTCGCGGTGAGCACCACCGGCTTGTCGATCAGGGCGTACTGCCCGATGTGGTCGAAGAAGAGCTTGAACAGTCCCGTGTACGTGGCGCGGTAGGCGGGTGAGCCGACGACGAGGATGTCTGCGCTCTCGACAGCCTCCAGCGCCTCCGTGACGATCGGGCTGAGGCTGTTGCGGAACGGTCCAGCGCCGAGCTCGGGGAGGAGCGGCGCGAGCTGGATGGTGCGGTGGACGCCGCCCGCCGCCTCTGCGTATGCGTGGGCGACTTCGTCCACCAGCACGGTGGTGCGGGACGGGTGGGTGGGGCTTCCGCTCACTCCGACCACGGTCAGTGGGTGCGACATGGGTACCGCCTTCGCCTTGGTTCCGGGATGTGCGCCCACGGTACCCGGGCGCGACCGCGGCCGCACGGGCCGCCGTCACGGTCCGTCATGCGGCGGGGTACAGCTCCCGGACGATCTCGAGCGAGCGGATGCGGCCCTCCACCGTCGCGGCTCCGGAGGAGATCATCAGCTCGTCGGCCTGCGTGGACGCCAGCAGCGACGCCAGCCGGGCCTGCACCTCGTCCGGCGTGCCGATCGCCTGCCGGGCGTTGCGGGAGGCGATGAACTCCTCCTCGAGGGGCGTGAACTCGTACGCCAGCGCCTCCTCGATGCTCACCGGCTCCGGCTTCAGCCCTCGGCGCATGCGCAGGAACGACAGCTGGCCGGGCAGCGACTGCGCCCGCACGATCTCGGGGTCCTCGTCGGACACCACGTTGACGGCGATCATCGTGTGCGGTTCGGTCAGGATGTCGCTGGGCTCGAACTTCGAGCGGTACAGGTCGAGCGCGGCTTCCGTGTTCTCGCCCGCGAAGTGGTGGGCGAAGGCGAACGGGAGGCCGAGGGCGGCGGCCACCTGGGCGCTGTAGCCGCTGGACCCGAGCAGCCACACCTGCGGGGCGTCGCCGAGTCCCGGGACGGCGGTGATGCCGTGGAGCGGGTTCGCGTCGCTCATGCCGCCGTAGAAGAAGCCGAACAGGTCGAGAAGCTGCTGCGGGAAGTCCTCGACGCCGAGGCCCTCGGTGCTGCGGCGCAGGGCCATCGCGGTCGCGCCGTCGGTTCCGGGCGCCCGCCCGATCCCGAGGTCGATGCGGTCGCCGTACAGGGCTCGGAGCGTACCGAACTGCTCGGCGACGACGAGCGGCGCGTGGTTGGGGAGCATGACACCGCCGCTGCCCACGCGGATGCGCTCGGTCGCCGCGGCGACGCCGGCGATGAGCACGGCGGGGGCGCTGGAGGCGATGCCCGGCATCCCGTGGTGCTCCGCGACCCAGAACCGGCCGTAGCCGAGGCGCTCCGCCTCCTGGGCGAGCCGGACCGTCCCGGCGACGGCGTCGGCGTTGGTTCCTCCGGCTGGGCGGCTGGCGAGGTCGAGGACGTTGAGGGGGATGCTGGTGCTCACCCCTGGTCCAACGCAGGACCCCGGACAGCGATTCCCGGCCGGACCTCGCTGGTCCGGCCGGGAATCATCTCGGGTTGTGCGGGGTGTGTCAGGGAGTGGCCTTGATCTTGCGCACCCAGGCCACGATCGCGAGGGCGATCAGGCCGAGGATGACGAGCGAGCCGCCCATCCACGCTGCCCAGGAGGCGACGACGGAGCCGGTGTGCGCCAGTCCTCCGTTGCTGTTGCTGCTGCCCGGGTCGACCACCGTGCTGGCCTGGTCGGCCGGGAGGATGGTCAGGGTCGCCGGGCATTCGTGGCCGCTGCTCTGGCCGACGCCGACGAAGCTGTAGGCGCCAGAGGCCGAGGCCGGCACGTTGACCGTCAGGACGTCGCTGCCGTCCGCATTGGAGTGCTTCACGAACTGGAGGCTGCTCTTCGCGGTGCTGTACGACGCCAGCTTGAACCCGGCGCCGTCCTCGCCGGACACCGTCCAGGTGATCGCCTCGCCGGGCGTCCAGGTGCCCGGGATGCAGATGAGGGTGGCTGTGCCGCCTGCTGTGGCGACGCTGGTGTCGAAGGCGCACTCGGCGCCCTTGGTGTAGGGAACGGCATTCGCCGCTGCGGGGGCCGCAAGCAGCAGCCCCGCAGTCACAGCGAGTGCCGCCACGATCTTCTTGAACATCGGCCCGCCTTTCGAGTTCGGGGCCCGGCCCACGGTCGGGTTAGTTGAGTAATGCTCACTTTACGACGGTTGAGCACTGCACCTCAATGGGCGCGACCGCGTTCTGTGCCCCCACATCGGGGGTCGTACCATCCCCCGGAAGCGTGGGGGTCGACACGACGCTGAGATTCGGCGCCGTCTGCTCGGCGTTGAGGAACTGCACGGGCACGGTCTGCGACTGGCCCGGCTCCAGCTCCACCGTGAACACGCTCACCGGACGGCCGCCGTCCATCCCGGCCACCGTCGGGTAGTTGCCGCCCTTGCTCTGCGTCGCAGCGAGGAACCCCTTGGCCGGCCCGTACACCGCGACCCGCGTCCTGATGTGACCCGGCGTCACGCCGTAGGTCCCTCCTCCCGTCACGAACTGCGGGAGCGAGGTGCCGGCATCGGCCGGAGCCCGGTTCGTCAGCGTCACGCTGACCACGGTCGACGGCTTGCCGTCGGCCCGGCACACCGCCGATCCCGCGGCGATCTTCGAGCCGAGGTAGTAGTCCATCTTCGACCCGGTCGCGTCGTTGAAGTAGACGCCGATGCCGGCGGTCGACAGGTCGGAGGTCGGCAGCGCACCGGCGAGGGTGGTGCCGGCCAACACCTTCTGGTCATCGCTGTGAGCGCTCCAGATGAGCACGCGTCGCGAGTCGCCGCCCGCGGCCAGGGCGGCGAGCAGCTTCTTCCCATCCACTCCCCCCGCGGAGAGCCGATTGAAGACACCGCTCGCCGCTGTCGCAAAGAACTCGTCCTGCTGAGCCGGCAGCTTGTACCGGGCGTAGACGTCGCTGAGGAGGAGTTTCACCGCATTGGAGGACGTCAGCGTGTCACCGGTCGAGAGCTTGATCGGTCCGGTCGCCTTCAGGATGCCGCTCAGCACCACGGGGTCGACGGCGAGCACGCCGTCCACCGAGCCTCCGTGGGCGGTCGTCCACATCTTCGAAACCGTCGCGGCCGCGAGGGGGAAGTCGGGCGTGAGGTTCGCATCCTGCAGGAAGCGGCCGACTAGCGGCCCGAACAGGCCCCGGGTGTCGAGGGGGACGTCGGCCACGTCCTGCTCCCAGGGGCCGATGGACGTGCCTGCGACCTCCTGCACGAGGGTGACGGCTCCGTCGTCCGCGTGGACGAGCGCCACTGCGCCGATGAGACCGCCCGTCGAACGCAGCTCGGCAGGGTTCTGGGCGACGAGAAGATAGTCGCGAGGCCCGGCTGCGCCGAGCATGCCCGGGAGCAGCTTGACGGCGTTGCCGAGGGCATCCACCTCGGGAGTCGCGTGATCGAGCACGTCGTGGAGGCGGTTGATGCCGTCGGCGACCGGGTTGACAAGAGCACCGGTGTCGATGCTGGCGACACTCGTGCGCGCGTCCGCCCAGGCCGCCTGCGCCTGCGCGACGGCCGGTTGCGCGGCGACGATCGGGGCGAGGTTCATCCGGCCGTTCCGCATGGCCATCGCGCGCAGGTCGATGGCCGATCCGGCCCTCACGAGCGGCTTGATCACCTGTGACGCCACCGTGTCGGAGGCTTGGGCCGCGGTGCGCACCGCGGTCAGGTTGGGGCCCACCCACGGCACGCCCTCCACCGTGACCCAGAGCGGGTCGGAGGTGAGGCTCGCGGCCTCGCCGGTCTTCCGCCGGAGCTCGTCCGCCGCGCTGCCCGCCGCGGAGAGATCGCCGCGCGCGATGGCGGCCTTCACCCGGTCCGCCGCGGGGACCGCGTCGTTGAGCGCCTGCTGCGCCAGGAAGCCGCGCACCGAGATCCAGACGATGGTGAAGAGGAGGACGACGCCGATCGCGATGAGCACCCAGATGACGACGGGATGGCGCAGCCGACGGAAGCGCCGAGCGCCATGGGGCGCTTCGGCGGCGGGACGCGGCGGCGCGTCGGGCACGGTCAGACCTGTCGCCATGCAACAAATCTAACAAATCCTCACTTTTTTCGCGCCCCCCATCGATGCGAGCCGCGGTGGGGATCAGCGGCCGAGGCCCCGATACGTCCATCCCGCCGCCCGCCAGGCGGCCGGGTCGAGAGAATTGCGGCCGTCGATGACCGTGCGGTGCGCCACCAGTGCGCCCAGTTCCGCCGGGTCGAGGCCGGTGAACTCGGGCCACTCGGTGATGAGGAGGACGATGTCCGCATCCAGGACCGCCTCCTCGGCCGAGTGAGCGAACCGCAGCTGGGGCGCCCGGCGCTCGGCGTTCTCGACCGCCTGCGGATCGGTCGCCGTCACGATCGCGCCCGCGTCCGCCAGCCGCATGGCGATCTCGAGCGCCGGCGAGTCGCGGATGTCGTCCGAGTGCGGCTTGAACGCGAGCCCGAGCACGCCGACGCGGACGCCGGCCAGGCCACCCGCCTCCTCGCGGACCATCTCCACCACGCGCGTGCGCCGGCGCAGGTTGATCTTGTCGACCTCGTCGAGGAACTGAACCGCCTCGCCCCGGCCGAGCTCGCGAGCGCGGGCGCTGAACGCGCGGATGTCCTTCGGGAGGCAGCCGCCGCCGAAGCCGACGCCGGCGTTGAGGAAGCGACGTCCGATGCGCGCGTCGTGCCCGATGGCGTCCGCGAGCTTCGTCACATCCGCCCCGGTCACCTCGGCGATCTCCGCCATGGCGTTGATGAACGAGATCTTGGTGGCGAGGAACGCATTGGCCGAGACCTTGACGAGCTCGGCGGTCGCGTAGTCGGTGACGATGACCGGGGTGCCCGCGGCGACGGCGGACGCGTAGACCTCGTCGAGGAGCCGCGCGGCGCGCTCGCCGGGCTCGCCGTCGGGCACGCCGTACACCAGCCGATCGGGGCTCACCGTGTCCTTCACCGCGAAGCCCTCGCGCAGGAACTCGGGGTTCCACGCGAGTGTCGCACCGGGCCGGCGCTCGACGACCATCGCGGCCAGCCGAGCGGCCGTGCCGACCGGAACCGTGCTCTTGCCGACGATCAGGTCGCCGTCCTTCACGTGGTCCAGGAGCGACGCGAACGCCGCGTCGACGAAGCGCATGTCGGCCGCGTCGCCGTCCGCGACCTGCGGGGTGCCGACGGCGACGAAGTGCACGTCCGCGTCCGCCGCGGCGGCGAAGTCCGTCGTGAAGCGCAGCCGTCCGGTGGCCCCCGCAGACTCCAGCACCTCGGGCAGCCCCGGCTCGAAGAACGGCGCGCGCCCGGCCGAGAGGGAGGCGATCTTGGCCTCATCCACGTCGATGCCGACGACGTCGTGGCCGAGGTGCGCCATGGAGGCGGCGTGCACCGCGCCGAGATAGCCGCAGCCGATCACGGAGATTCTCATGTGGTCCGCATTCTTCTCAGGGGGAACGGGCTTCGGAGGAGAGGCCCGGGTCAGGTGAAGTCCGGGTCGGGTTCGTCGACGTAGGCGGGAACCGCATCCACGGGCCAGTGCCGGCGGCCGTTGTTGAGCACGCCGCGGCTCTCCTGAAGGTAACAGTTCCCGCAGAGGGACTCGTAGGAGACCGACGCGCCGTCGATCGCGACCTGGTCGCCGGCGAAGACGAAGACGCCGTCGATCTTGCGGGCGTTGAAGATCGCCTTGCGGCCGCAGCGGCAGATCGTCTTCAGCTCCTCGAGGCTGTGCGCGACCTCCAGCAGGCGGCGGCTGCCCGGGAAGGCGACTGTCTGGAAGTCGGTGCGGATGCCGTACGCGAGCACCGGGATGCCGTCGAGCAGGGCGATGCGCAGCAGATCGTCGACCTGCGCCTCGGTGAGGAACTGCGCCTCGTCCACGAGCAGCGCGCTGACGTCGGTGCCGAAGCGTTTGACGGTGCGCTCGCGGTGTCGCTGGAAGGAGCCGTAGGCGTCGGTCTCCGGGGCAATGAGGAAGTCGACATCGCGCGTCACACCGAGGCGCGACAGGATGCCGAGATCGCCCTTGGTATCGATCGACGGCTTGGCGAGCAGCACGCGGTGGCCGCGCTCCTCATAGTTGTAGGCGGCCTGGAGCATGGCCGTGCTCTTGCCGCTGTTCATCGCGCCGTAGCGGAAATACAGTTTTGCCACGCACCGATCCTATGGGTGACCGGCGGGGGAAACCGGTCAGGCACCGGTCAGGTGAGGTAGCCGTCCTCCGCCGCGCGACGGATGAGGTCGGCGCGCGAGCTGGTCGGCCGCCCCGCCTTGCCGTACTTCTCCCGCACGCGTCGCAGGTACGTCTTCGCGGTCTCGTACTGCACGTTCATGGCGCGGGCGACCTCGGAAGTGGTGCGTCCGTCGGCGTACAGCACGAGCGCCTGCCGCTCACCGTCGCTGAGTCGTGGGCGGGCGGACTCCGGGATGAGCGGCTTCGGGCGCCACGCGGGCTTCTGCGTCGAGGCTGCGCGGCCGATACCGCGGCCCGCCGCCGACAGGGCGGCCGCCAGCAGCTCGGTCATGGGCTGGGACTTCGTGACGTAGGCGACGGCGCCCGCCGCGAGCGCCGCGTCCCGGTCCTCCGGCGTGTCGACCGCGCTGAGCACGATGACCTTGGCCCCTGCAGCGCGGCAGGTGCGGACGCGCGCCCCGATCGAGACGGACTCCTTCAGCTGGAGATCCATGATCACGAGGTCGGTGGGGAACGCGTCGCTGTGGACGAGCTCCAGCCAGCTGCTCGCGCGGACGACGAGGTCGAACTCGGGCGCGTTCTTCTCGATCCACGTGGCGAGGCTGTCGAGCAGCAGCTCGTGGTCGTCGAGGATCGCGAGCCGGATGGGCGGCTCGACGTCGCGCGCGCCGGTGGCGTGGGGATCGGGATGGAGATGTGTCATCGTCGTCTCCCTTCAGCGTAGGGGAACCCGGCGGCCGGTGTGGCGAGTCGGATGGTCAGCTCCGCTCCGCGCATCCTCATCGTCGCATCCATGGCCGCGGCGTTGAGAGCGCTGAGGAACGGCAGGAGCTCGCGACGCAGCTCGGCGCGGGGCTCGTCGATGCGCGCATGGAGCATGAAGGACGGCCGGTCCGGGTCGGTCGCCGAGATGCGCACGCTGTCGGGATCGAGGCCGGGTCGCCGGGCGATCGTGGCGATGAGAGCGCCGACGATCGCGCGTTGGTCGGTGGTCAGGACGCGTTCGAGCCGGTCCGGGTCGTCGACGCGGTCGAGCGGGGCGGGCCGGTCGTCGCGCGCGCTGCTCGTCGCGGCGAGCCGAGGGCCGAGCGCGAGGTCCAGCGTGTCGGCCAGCCAGGTGCGACCGACGGCGCGCACCGACATCCGGCGGAGGCCCTCCCCGAGCACCCGCGCGCGTTCGACGTCGGCGGGCCTGACCTCCTGCCGGTGGAGCAGGTCGGTGAGGAACGGGACGGCCTCGGCGTTCAGGACGGTCATGCGCTCCTGGGCGACCATCCGCTCGGCGGCCTGGCGGAGTTCGCCGTCGAGCCGGGCCTGCCCTTCGCGCGCCAGTTCGCGCCAGCGCAGGGTCTCCCCCGTGATCGTCCACGCGTAGCCGGCGCCTCCGGCGGCGAGGGCCAGGATGGGGGTCGCCGCGACCGTCGCGTAGACCAGCGGCGAATTGCTGATGGCGAGCGACTGCTGCGCGGCGGCCAGCCCGCCGAGGACCACCGCCGAGACGATCGCCGAGCCGGCCACTTCTCCGATCGGTCGGTACAGCGGCATCGCGACGAGCAGGAGCGCGACCGCGATCTGGCCCCAGTCGTCCTGGATGCGCTCGTTGCGTCCCCAGACGGACGACGTGAACAGGCACGC
The DNA here is from genome assembly GCA_023386675.1 of Actinomycetes bacterium. Lineage (GTDB taxonomy): Bacteria > Actinomycetota > Actinomycetes > Actinomycetales > Microbacteriaceae > Leifsonia. Next base: position 983 of record JAEWJG010000109.1, on the reverse strand, counting down.
GGCGGTCACGGCGACCGCGATGATGGAGAAGTGCGACCAGCGGCCGAAGGGCGCGAACCCGGGGTGCGTCCGGATGGACGCCACGATGACGGCGATCAGCAGCACGCCGATGGCGACGATGTCCAGGCCGACGTCGCGGAACTGCCCGGCGTGACGGACGGACGAGAAGATCGCGTACGCCACCGCCACCGCCCCGAGCAGCGGCACCAGGAGCCACGCGGACTGCGCCCCCAGCGGGTCGAGGCGCTGCGGCGTGCGCTCGACGGCCACCGATCGCGCGCCGACGATGGTGCGCGTGCTGAGAGCGGTCATGCGGTGCGGCCCCCGTCGGAGGTTCGCTCGACCGCGGTCGGCACGGTGAGGATGACCGTCGTGCCGACGTCCGGTGTCGAGTAGATGTCCACGCTGCCGCCGATCCGGGCGATGCGCTCCTCCACCGACTGCCGCAGGCCCAGCCGGTCGGCCGCTGGGCCGCTCGCGGGGAAGCCCGCGCCGCCGTCCACCACCATGACCGAGACGGAGTCGGCGCCGGCGCTCAGCGCGATCTCGGCGCTGGCGCTGCCGGAGTGACGGACGACGTTGACGAGGCACTGTCGGACGGCGAGGCCGACCGCGCGCCGGGTGTGCTCGTCGAGCGCGACGTAGGGTGCGCGTTCGCCCGAGATGTCGACCGTGAGGCCCTCGTCACGGGCGGCTTCGATGGCGCGGTGCAGCTCGCTGTCGTACCAGGGGTCGGGTGCGTCGGCCGCCTCCGCCGACGGCTGCGCGGCGAGGTCGTGCTCGCCGCCCGGCACGTGACTGCCGAGCCCGCGGAGGTCGTCCTCGATCCGCCGGGCGAGCCGCGGGTCCAGCGGACCGGGCGTGGATGCGGCGACCGCGACCAGCTCGCTGAGAACGGTGTCGTGCAGCTCGGCCGTCGCCGCCGCGGCGAGGTCACGCCGGTGGTCCACGAGTCGCGCGTCGCGCACCGCCCGGTGCAGTGC
>JAEWJG010000094.1 GCA_023386675.1 Actinomycetes bacterium | reverse complement strand
CGGGTCCCTAGGGCGGGCGGCGGGTGGATCAGCGGCGGTGGAAGGGGCGGATCGAGAGCGACTCGACGGTGCCGGAGGGCGGCAGGTCGACGGCGACGCGGACGGTCGCGGCGACCATCTCGGGCGTGATCGTGTATGTCGAGTCGTACTCGTGTCCCTCGCGGGCGACGAGCGCGCGCTGCATGTCCGTGTCGACGCGTCCCGGATGGATGCTCGTCACCCGCACGCCGTGCGGCCGCTCCTCCTCCCGCAGCGCGTCGGTGAGCGCCCGCAGCGCGAACTTCGAGCCGGCGTAGACGCCGCCGCCCGGACCGCTGGCGAGGCCGGAGCCGCTGTTGATCGACACGACCAGACCCTCCGCGGCGCGCAGTGCGGGGAGGGCGCGGCGCGTCAGCGCGGCCACGGCGAACACATTCACGTCGAAGACGTGACGCCACGTCTCGGCGTCGGTGTCCTCGATCGTGCCGCCGTCCTCCACGCCGGCCGAGTGGACCAGTACGTCCAGCCGGCCGGGAAGGGCCGGCAGGGACGCGCCGCTCAGGTCGGCGACGAGATCGGCCACGTAGGGCTCGGCGGACGGCAGCTCGGCGACCACCGCATCCACGGCGTCCGTATCCCGCCCGCCGACCAGGATGTGGTGCGTGCGCCCCAGCTCCAGCGCGATCGCGCGGCCGATGCCGCGCGAGGCGCCGGTGACGAGTGCGGTGGGACGGTCGGTGCGGGTGGTGGCCATACTTCGACCCTACGCGGAGGGGGTCAGGCCCGGCGCAGCATCCGCAGCCCGGCCGGCACCGACAGCACGGCGATCGCGGTCACGAACACGACGAGCACCGGCACCAGCGGCCAGAGGATGAGCGCGACGCCCACCAGCAGCACGGGCAGCGCCAGGCCGATGTAGGCGACCAGGAAGATCGCGGACAGCACCTCCCCACGGCGCTCCGGCGCCGAGAGCGAGGCGGCAGCCGCGATCGCGGAGCGGAACTGCAGGCCGACTCCCGCGCCGGCCAGCACGCCGCTGACGACGAACACCGCGAGCGAGGCGAGCAGCACTCCCGCCGCCAGGCCGCCGAGCCCGAGCAGCATCAGCACGAGGGCGAGCACGAGCTGCGCCCGCGCCGACAGTCGGGCGAACACGATCTGCGACACGGCGGAGGCCGCGAACACCGCGAACGGGACCGCGCCGGCGAGCAGGTGCGAGGTCTGGTGCAGCGTCCCGGCGAGGACGCTCGGCGCGAGGGAGGTGAACAGGCCGAACACCGCGAACCCGGCGAAGGCGGCGACGGCCGCGGCAGAGAAGGCGCCCCGCGCCTCGGCCGGCAGCGAGATGCGCTGCGGACGGTAGGCCGGGCGCTCCTCCGCCCGCTCCACGGTCTCCGGCACGAGCGCCACGGCGACCGCGGCGACCGCGAGGAGGACGAGGAACACCGCGTACGGCAGCAGCAGCGGCGCGGGCAGGAACTGCGCGAACGCACCCCCGATCAACGGGCCGAGGGCGAGGCCGCCGGTGTTCACGACGGTCGAGACGGTCCCGGCGAGACGCGGGCCTTCCTCCGGCCGGGCCACCGCGCGCAGTTCGCTGAGGTGGGCTGTGGCGCTCGCCGTGAGCGCGCCGACGCCGATCCCGGACAGGGTGCGCGCGACGATCAGCCCGGCGACGTCGTTCCATACCAGGAAGAGCGCGGCGGCGACGATCTCGACCAGGATGGCGATGAGCACCATCCGTCGGCGGCCCGCCCAGTCACTCAGGTGGCCGATCAGGAACAGGCTGGCGATCACCCCGACGGCGTAGGCGGCGAAGATGACGGTGACCACCCAGGTCGGGAACCCGTCGCGCGCCTGGTAGAGCGCGTACAGCGGTGTGGGGATGGTGGAGAACGCCATCACCCCGAGGAACGCCGCGGCGATGACCCAGAAGCCGGCTCCGTGACGGAGGCGGGAGGGGCGACGGGATGCGGTGCGGGTGTCGAGCGTGGCGGTCATGATGCGATGATGCTCCCGTCCTGCCATCGAGTCCAACGGAAATAGACGATGACGAGCATCGACGGATACGATGAGGGCCGTGGACACGCGCCAGCTCGAATACCTCGTCGCGGTGGCCGACGAGCAGAGCTTCACACGCGCCGCCGAGCGCGTGTTCGCGGCGCAGTCGACCGTCTCCGCCGGCATCCAGAGCTTGGAGCGCGAGCTCGGCACCCCGCTGTTCGAGCGCGACGCGCACGGCGTCCGCCTCACCGAGGCGGGCGACGCCGTGCTCGCCGAGGCCCGTGCCGCTCTGCGCAGCGTCGACAGGATGCGCGAGCTCGCCGACCGCGACGGCCCGCTCCGCGGCACGGTGCGCGTGGGCATCTTCATGAATCTGACGACCGTCGATCTGCCGGGGATCATGGGTGAGTTCCACCGCCGCCACCCGGCGGTCGACCTGCGTCTCGGCCCGTCACCGAGCGGGTCGACCGGCCTCATCGAGGACGTGCGCCAGGGCCGCCTGGACATCGCCTTCCACGGCCTTCCCGACGCCGTGCCGGACCTGCTGACGCGGCCGCTCGCCCACTCCCCGTTCCGCGCGGTGCTGCCGGAGGCGCATCCGCTCGCCCGGAGAGGCGCGGTGTCGCTCGCCGACCTGGCCGACGAGCCGTGGGTGGATGCGCGCGCCGGCTTCGGCAACCGGGTCGCCCTCGACCGCGCCTTCGCCGGACTCGGCCTGACCCGGCGCGTCCCGACCGAACTGGCGGACCTGGGTGAGATCCCGCGGTTCGTCGCCGCAGGGCTCGGGGTGGCCGCGCTGCCCGAGTTGACGATCATCCCGGCGGCGGGTGCCGTGACCCGCCCCCTGCGCGAGCCGGTGGATTGGCGGCTGAGCGCGATCGCGCGGCAGCGTCCTGGGCGCGCGGCCGAGGCGCTGCTCGCCCTGATCGAGGAGCGCATCGCCGGCGAGTGATCCCCGGCCCTGTTGCCCGCCCTCCGGATGCGCCAGACTCGGCGCGAGATCGCGATCCGGAGCGCGGTCGGCGAGGGCGGTGGCGACAGTGGCGGACGTGACGGACGACCTGCAGGCGGAACTGCAGCACCGCATCCGGCCGATGCGCGGCCGCGACCCGCGCGAGCGCGGCCGCACCACGACGCCGCTCGAGCTGCTGTACGACCTCACGTACGTCGTCGCCTTCGCCGCCGCCTCCGATCAGCTGGCCGAGCAGCTCGGCCACGGCGACGTGTGGCCGGCGCTCGGCGCGTACCTCTTCGCCGTCTGGGCCGTCAGCTGGGCGTGGCTGAACTTCACCTGGTTCGCGTCGGCGTACGGCAACGACGACGTGCTGTTCCGGATCGCGACCATCGTGCAGATGATCGGCGTCCTCGTGCTCACCTACGGGCTGCCGGTCAGCTTCGAGCGGGCCGCGCACGGCGAGAGTCCGAACAACCTGCTCATGGTGGCCGGCTACATCGTCATGCGGGTGCCGCAGATCCTGCTCTGGCTGCGCGCGGCGCGCGAGGATCCGGACCACCGCCCCAACGCGATCTCGTACGTGGTCATCATCTCGATCGCCCAGGTCGGCTGGCTGCTGACCGCCGTCATCCCGCTGCCGGTCGGCGTTGTCCTGACCGCGCTGGTGGTGCTCGCCCTGTTCGAGATGATCGCGCCCGTGGTCGCGACCCGCCGCTACGGCTTCTCACCGTGGAACGCCGGTCACCTCGCCGAGCGGTTCGCTCTGCTCACGCTGATCACCATCGGAGAGGTGATCGCCGGGACCACCGCCGCGGTCGGGGCGCTCACGACCGAGAAGGGATGGTCGCCGGAAGCGGTGCTCATCGCGTCCTCCGGCCTCGTGATGGCCGCGGCCGTGTGGTGGACGTACTTCCTCGTGCCGTCTCGGATCATCCTGGAGCGGCGCCCCGAGCGCGCGTTCCCGTGGCGGTACGCCCACCTCGCCCTGTTCGGCTCGATCGCCGCCATCGGCGCCGGCCTCCATCTGACGACCATCGCCGTCGAGAGCGGCGGGGTGTCGCTGCTCGGCGTCGCCCTGGCGCTCGCGGTCCCGCTCGCGCTGACGATCGTGCTCATCTTCCTGACCTGGAGCGTGCTGCTGCGGTCGTTCGACCTGACGCACCTGCCGCTGCTGCTCGTGACCCTGGCGCCGCTGGCCGCGGCCGTCGTGGTCGGTGCGCTCTGGCATCCAGGGGCCGGGGTGGAGCTGGATCAGCCGGGGTCGCTGACCGCGCTCAGCGTCGTCATCGGCCTCGTCGCGCTCGGCGCGGTCGTCGAGGTGGTCGGGCACGAGCTGGTCGGCTTCCGCCACACGCTCCGGGCATGGCGGAAGGACCTGTCCGCCTCGCCTCTCAGTGCTGCCGAGCCGCGGCCGTCATGAGCTCGGAGACCTCCCACAGCCGCGCGGCCAGGGCCGGGTCGGCCGCTCGCGCCGACCGGCGGATCGGCTGGGCTCCGCCGCGCATGTGCATCAGATGCTGCGGGCCGGCGAAGGTGCCGCCCGGCAGGTCCTCCGTCGCGGCGTAGAGCAGCGGGAGCGCGCCGTGCTCCGCATCCTGACCGAGGCGCGGGAGCAGGCGGTCGAAGACGTTCGGCCGTGCGCTTGCCGGGCGGTCGTAGATGGCGGTCGTGACGAGGCCCGGATGCGCGGCGAGCGCCCGCACCGCGGAGCCCTGCGCCCGCAGCCGGCGTTCGAGCTCCGCGGTGAACAGGAGGTTGGCCAGCTTGGAGTCGTTGTAGGCGCGGGCGGGATCGTACGGCCGGCGCTCCCAGTTCGGGTCATCGAGGTCGAGTCGCGACATCCGCTCCGCCTGCGAAGCCACGGTGACGACCCGGCCGGTGACCTGCGGCAGGAGCAGCGTGGTCAGCGCGAAGTGGCCGAGATGGTTCGTCCCGAAGTCGAGTTCGAAGCCGTCGGAGGTCCGGGTGAGTGAGCGCGCGTAGACGCCCGCGTTGTTGATCAGCAGGTCGATCGGCCCGTCCCAGTCGGCGGCGAATCGGCGGATGGAGGCGAGGTCGCCGAGGTCGAGCGGGCGGATCTCCGTGCGCCCCGGCGACTCGGCTGCCACAGCCGCGCCTCTGGCCTCGTCGCGGACGGCCAGCACCACGTGCGCGCCCGCCGCAGCGAGCGCGCGGGCGCCGTGCACCGGACCGGTGGCCCGCACCGCCTTGACCCGGGACGCGCTCAGCGCGATCTGCAGGTCGAGCGCCGAGTCGAGGTCCGCCGTCAGGAAGGCCACCGTGGGG
>JAEWJG010000011.1 GCA_023386675.1 Actinomycetes bacterium | reverse complement strand
TCGCCTCCACCCCGTCGAGTCCGCAAAGAGTGCACGCTCCATCGGCGTGTCGCGTGCACTCTTTGCGGACCCGCGGAAGGGACGTGGGGGTCAGTCGAGGGTGAGGAGGCGGAGGGCTACGCCGTAGGGGGCGAGGGACACGGTGGGGGCCGGGGCGCCGTCGAGCGAGCGGAGCTCGGCCCCGGCGGGAACCTCGGGCGTGACCGTGACGGGGCTCTCGTGCTGCGAGACGAAGAAGACGAAGCGGCGGCCGTCCTCGTGCACCAGCGCGTCGGTGAAGACGCGCGGGTCGTCGAGCCGCACATCCCGCTCCACGTCGGCGAGCGCGGCGAGCGCGTCGTACAGCCGCCAGGTCTCCTCCGGGTTCACCCGGCCCTGCGCCGAGGCGAAGAACTCGAGTGGATAGGCGCACAGCACCGCGCGCCCCGCCCCGTGCTCCTGCACCACGATCGCCGGGCGGCTGTGCGCGTCCACCGCGACGACCCGCCCAGAGGTCGCGCGCACCGGCAGGAAGGTGCGGCCGTTCTCGTTGCCCGCGGCGCGGAACGACAGCACGGTCCCCTCCGGGAGGGAGCCGAACGGCGCCGTGAACCGCAGCTCGACGACATCATCGACGACCGGCTCCGTGAGCCCGTACGCCGAGTCCATCCGCACCCCGAACAGCTCCTCGGTGTGCGCCCACCACGGTCCGCGCTGCACGCCGCTCGGCCCGTGCGAGTACGACGCGTAGACGGTCGCTCCCTCGCGGGCGAACCCGATCAGCTGCTGCCACGAGGCGGCGCAGAGCTGCTTGACCGACGGCAGCAGGTACAGGCCGTACCCGGACGGCAGACCGCCGTCGACCTTCTCGCGCACCACGGCGACCGGGATGTGCGCCTCGTGCGCGGCGACGTACGCCTGCTCGCCGGTCGCGACGATGTGCGCCCGCTCGTCCTCGTTCGTGAAGGGGTAGTCCTCCGCGAGGTGCGACGGCACCACCAGCGCCGCGTCCACCGGCGCCCGCCGGACGGACGGCAGGTCGATCGCCGCGAGGTCCGACGCGAACCGCGCCAGCTCGCGCAGCGGCGGCTTGGGGTCGGCGTGCCGGTCGGTGATGCCGAAGTGCATCTCGAAGGGATGGTGAGAGTACGGACGCTGGTCGGCCAGGTCGTCGTAGTCGGTGTTGTTCCACGCGATCCAGCCGGTCGCTCCCGCGAGCAGCGTCGAGTACAGGAGCTGCCGGTAGTAGGAGGCGGCCCCCGCGTCAGACACGAAGTCGCTGCTGAGGCCGAACTCCTCCATGATCACCGGGAGGCCGTGCGTCGCCGACAGCTCGGCGATGAACGCGGCCTTCAGGTGCTGACGGATCTGGTCCGTCTCCATCCGGTAGACGTGCGGCCCGATGAAGTCGGTGAACTCCGCCAGATCGCGCACCGAGAAGCCGTTGTCGTGCCCGGTCGTCTCAATGCCCCAGGCGCCGTCGCCGACCGCGACCGGCTGCGTGCCGCCACCGGCGCGCACCGCGTTCACCAGCAGCGACGCCCACGCGTCGACGACGGGACGCGGCGCCTCGCCGCCGTAGATCGGCATCTCGTTGGTCAGCAGCCACCCGGCGACGGCGGGATGCGACGCGAAGCGAGCCGTCAGCTCCCGCACGTACCAGGCCTGCCGCCCGACGAACCAGACGTCGCGGTACAGGTCGCGGCCTTCCCGCCACGCCGGGTCCCAGTTCTCGCCCGACATGTGGCCGACCAGGAACGTCGGCACCGTCGTCATCCCCACCTCGGTGTGCGCGTCGAGGAAGTCGGCGAAGTTGGCCACGCACTGCTCGTCGAGCGAGTCCGGGGTGGGGTGGAAGTCCGGCCAGTAGAAGAAGGAGCGGGTCATGTTCAGCCCGTGATCGGCCAGCACCCGCAGCTCCTCGCGCACGACGTCCGGGTCGTACCGCGTCCACATGAGCGGGCCTCCGGTGCGCGACCAGAAGTTGGCGCCCAGCCACACCACGGGCGCATCGCCGACCGTGAGCACCGGCGACGGACGATCCGAGCTCACTTGACCGCGCCGGCCGTCAGACCTGCCACGAAGTTGCGCTGCAGCAGCAGGAACGCGACCACGATCGGGATGGACACCACCAGCGACGCCGCCATGATCTGGTTCCAGTACACGTTGGTCTGCGTCGAGTAGAGCTGCAGGCCGACGGCGAGCGTCCTGTTCTCGTCCGTCGTCATCACGGAGGCGAACAGCACCTCCCCCCAGCTCGTCATGAACGAGTAGATCGCGACGGCGATGAGGCCGGGACGGGCGGCGGGGAGGACCACGTGCCACAGTGCGCCCAGCGGGCCCGACCCATCCACCTTCGCTGCCTCGTCGAGGTCGCGCGGGATGTTGTCGAAGTAACCGGCGAGCATCCAGATCGAGAACGGCAGCACGAACGTGAAGTACGTGATGATGAGGCCCCACCGGGTGCCGACCAGCTGGATGCCGGTCGCCTGGTTGATGTTCACGAAGATGAGGAACAGCGGGAGCAGGAACAGCACGCCGGGGAACATCTGCGTCGACAGCACCGTCGTGGTGAATACGTTGCGCCCCTTGAACCGGTAGCGCGACACTGCGTAGGCGGCGAACACGGCGATCACCAGCGAGATGAGGGTCGCGGCGCTCGACACGATGAGGCTGTTCACGAAGTACGACGCCAGCGGCACCGTCGACCACATATCGATGAACGGCTGGAACGTGATCGTCTGCGGCCACCATGTGAAGGCGGCCTGCACTTCGGAGAGCGGCTTCACCGACGACGTGACCATCACGTACAGCGGCACGATCGTGAAGACGGACAGGACGACGATGGTCACCCAGCGGAAGACGTGGGAAGAGCGGGTCTCACGCATTGCGGTTCCTCCGGTTCACGACGAGCAGGTACGCGCCGGTGACGACCAGCAGGAACAGCAGCAGCAGGACGCTCATCGCGGCTCCCGAGCCGAAGTTCCAGGTCAGGAACGACGCGTTGTAGATGTGGAAGGAGATCAGGTCGCCGCCCGCGGGTTGGGCTGTGCTCCCGAACAGCACGTAGGGCGTGTTGAAGTCGTTGAACGTCCACAGGAACATGACCAGCAACAGGACCGCGTTCACCGGCCGGAGCATCGGCAGCGTGATCGAGCGCCACTGGCGGAACGGCTTGGCGCCGTCCACCGCGGAGGCCTCGTAGACCTCTGCCGGGACCGACTGCAGGCCGGCCATCAGCATCAGGAACGCGAACGGCCAGAGCCGCCAGATCGCGACGATGACGATCGACCAGAAGGCGTTGCCGCCGATCAGCCAGAACGGCTTGTCGCCGGGAAGGCCGAGGTTGTCGAACAGGAAGTGGTTGATCGCTCCGGTGTCCTTCTGGAACATGAACTTCCAGGTGATGATGCCGGCGTAGAGCGGGAGCGCGTACGGCACGAGGAACAGCGTGCGGAAGAACGCACGGCCCCGGAACCGCTCCTGCAGGGCGACGGCCGCGGCCATCCCGAGCACCCAGGAGAGGCCGACGACCAGGATGGTGAAGCCGACGGTCACGAAGAACGACTTCAGCAGCCCCTGGCCCACCGACCCGGAGAAGTCGAGGGCGACGGCGTAGTTCTTGAGGCCGACGAACGGCGCCTCGCCCCAGTTGGCGATGTAGAACTTCGTGAGCTGGAGGAAGCTGATCCAGATACCGGTGAGCATCGGGATCACGTGGATGAGCAGTTCGAAGATGATCGCCGGGGCGAGCAGGACGAACGGGAGCCACCATCCCTTGGGGCGGCGGCGCTTGGGCTTGGGCGGGGCCGCGGCGGCCGGGACGCTGAGCGACGGGCCGCGGACGTCTGTCGTCGTCGACATGGGTCTCCTTACAGGGTGTGGCCGACCGCCGGGCGGGACGCGGATCGCGCCCCGCCCGGCGAGCGATGATTCGGCGGAT
>JAEWJG010000008.1 GCA_023386675.1 Actinomycetes bacterium | reverse complement strand
CCCCGAGCGCCGGAAGCACGACAAAGCCGAGAGCCCGGCGCCAGCCGCGCTCCTTCACGAACCGGATGTAGGTGAAGATCACCGACAGGTTCACGAAGATGAACGCCACGAACGCGCCGAAGTTGATGAGCGAGGCCGCCCGGCTGAGATCCAGGAACACGGCCGAGCAGGCCAGCGCCGCGATCAGCAGCACGTTCCCGGCCGGGACGCCCGCCGTGTTGAGCCGGCCGAAGAAGCGCCGCGGCAGCGCGCCGTCGCGGCCCATCGCGAACAGGAGGCGCGCCGCGCTCATCTGCTGCGTGATCCCGCAGCCGAGCACCGCCACCATGTAGCCGCCGATGAAGAGCGCCTGGAACGCCGCCCCGCCGATGTACTTCGCGATCTCCGGGGAGGCGCCAACGATGTTGCCGACCTTCGACACGTCCGGGAACAGCACCTGCATCACGTACGTGACGCTCACGAAGAACAGGCCGGCCACTCCGACGATGATGAGGATGGCGCGCGGGATGTCCCGGCGCGGGTGCTTCGCCTCCTCGGCGAGCGTGCTGACGGCGTCGAAGCCGAGGAACGACAGTGCCAAGATCGCCGCGCCCGAGGCGATGGCGCCCGCGTCCATCCCCGTCGAGAGGAACGGCGTCACCGAGAAGTGCGCGCCATTCGCGCCCTCCACGATGTTCTTGATCGTCAGGACGACGAAGGCGACGGCGACGACCACCTGGATGATCACCAGGATCACGTTGACCTTGGCCGCGATCCGCACCCCCGTCAGGTTGAGGGCGGTGCAGACGACGATCGTGGAGAGGATCCACACCCACGATGGCACCTGCGGGAACGCCGCCGTCATGTAGATCGCCGACAGCAGCGCGTTGATCATCGGCAGCAGGAGATAGTCGAGGGTCGCCGCCCAGCCGACGAGGAAGCCCAGGTGAGGATTGATCGCCTCCCGGGTGTACGTGTACGCCGACCCCGCGCGCGGGTAGAAGCGGACCATCTTCGCGTAGCTCAGAGCGGTGATGAGGACGGCGACGAGGACCAGCAGGTACGACAGCGGGACGTGTCCGTGTGTGATGTCGGCGACGATCCCGAACGTGTCGAACACCGCGAGCGGCGCCATGTAGGCGAGACCGAGGAAGACGATGTGACGGAGAGTGAGGCTGCGGCGAAGGCCTGCTGCCTGCAGGTCCTCGGGGGTCTCGGCGGAACGGGCGGGAGAGATGGCGGGGTCGAGCTGGGACATCGGGTGGATCCTTTCGCGACGGTGGGAAGGAACAGGATGGGGTGGCGGCTAGTGCCCCGCCGCCGAGCAGTGCGCGAGCGCCCCGAACTGCTCGGGCGCGGGGGCGTCCCGCTCGACGTCGTGGACGACCTCGCCGCCGACGACGGTCAGCGCCGCCCGCTGCTCGAGCAGCGCGGCCGGGTCGCCCTCGTGCTCGTACAGGTCCCCCGACCAGGCGACGACATCCGCGCGAGCGCCGACGCGCAGCACCCCGAGATCGTCCTCCGCGTGCCACGCCCACGCCCCCTCACGGGTGTAGCCGCGGATCGCGTCGTCCAGGCCGATGCGCTCGGCGCGGGTCCAGGCATCCCGGCCGTCGAGGCCCGCGCGGGTCAGGGCCGAGTAGAAGCCGACGAGCGGGTCCATCTCCCCCACCTGCCAGTCGCTGGACAGCGCGACGTGCGCGCCCGACTCCATCAGAGAGCGGATGCGCCAGGCGCGGTCCCAGCGCTGTTCGCCGACGTTCTCCATCCAGGTGCCGGCGACCAGGTCGGGCGAGCAGTGCCGCGGCTGCATCGCCGCCGTGATGCCGAGCGCGGCGAAGCGCGGGAGGTCGTCGGGGTGCAGGCACTCGACGTGCACGATCCCGTGCCTGCGGTCCCGGGTGCCGTTCGTGCGGGCGGCGGCCTCGATCGCGTCGAGCGCGAGCCGGATGCCGCCGTCGCCGGTCGCATGCGTGTGGGTCTGGAAGCCGAGGCGGTCGAGCTCCGTGACGATACGGGTCAGCTCGCCGATCGGCGCCGAGGGGTGGCCGCGGTGCCCTGGACGGTTCGCGTAGTCGTCGAGCATCCAGGCGGTGTGCGGCTCGATGACGTCGTCCGCGTAGAGCTTCACCGGGCCGAAGCGCAGCCGGTCGTCGCCCGTAGCACCGTCGACGGCGTCCCGCAGCTCTCGCCGGAAGGCGCCGTCCGCGTCGATCGGGTGGAACAGCGCGGCGATCACCCGCGAGCTGAGCAGCCCGCGCTCGCGCGCCCTCTCGAGGAGGCCGATCTCCGCCAGCGGGACCTGCGGCTCCACCACGGTCGTGATCCCGGACGCCGTGGCGAGCGCGAGACTGCCGAGCAGGCGGCGGTACCGGCGCTCGGGCGAGTACAGCGGGATGTCGCGCTGGAGGCCCGCGAGCCCCGCGGTCGTCATGGCGCTGGTGTAGAAGTCGGTGACCCAGCCGGTCGGCCGGCCGTCGTGGTCGCGCTCCGGGCGCCCCCACGGGATGTCGCCGCCGTGCGTGATCCCGAGCGCGCTCAGGGCTGCGTCGTTGAGCCAGACCGAGTGCTGGTCGTAGGTGGTGACGAACACCGGGCGGTCGGTGATCCCGGCGAGGTCGGCGGCGCACGGGCGGCGGCCGGGGACGACCGAGTAGACGGCGTTCTCGGCGCAGATCCAGTCGAGCTCGGGGCGGCGCTCGGCGAGGTCGCGGATGCGGCGGCGCACCTCCCCCAGCGTCTCGGCGCCCTCCAGGCTCACCGCGTCGGGGTCGAACCCGAGCAGCAGGTGGTTGTGGCTGTCGATGATGCCCGGGGTGACGAGCGCGCCACCGAGGTGCCGCTTCTCGCGGGCGGCCGGGGCCTCGGCGGCGGGCCCGACGTAGCTGATCCGGCCGTCCGTGACACCGATGGCCTCCGCCCACGGCTGTGCGTCGTCGAAGGTCCTGACCCGGGCTCCGGTGAGCAGGAGGTCGGCGGTCTGAGCTGCGGTCACGGTGATCCCATCGACGGTGAGGAGAGGATTCTTTGACACTAGCGTCAAAGAATGGCCTGAGTGTGGCACGAGCCGGAGCGAGGTGTCAAGCGAAGCGGACGGCCGCGCGCCGGTAGGGTCGACTCATGGCCCGGCCGAAGAACCAGGATGAGCGGCGTGCCGACCTCATCGAGGCGGCGCTCAGCGCAGTCGGCGAGCGCGGCCTCCGCTCGCTCTCCCTGGCCGACGTCGCGGCCAAGGCCGGCCTCACCCGCGGCGCGATCCTGTACTACTACGAGGATCTCGATCAGCTCCTCGTGGAGGCCCACCGCGCCGGACTCGAACGCTTCTGCGACCACCGGGACGCCGTGGTCGCCGACATCGCCGAGCCGCAGCTCCAGCTCGCCGCGGCGATCCGGGAGGGCCTGCCGAGCGGCCCGGATGACGCCCTCATGCGCCTGCTCTACGAGTTCGACGTGCTGGCCGGGACGTCGACCCTGCACGACGATCTGGTCGAACGGATGTACCTCCGCCAGCTCGCGACGTACTCCGGCATCCTGGAGCGCGGCACCGCAGCGGGCGTCTTCGCCCCAGCACTCCCCCTCGAGACCCTGGCCATGAACCTGGTCGCCCTGGAGGACGCCTACGGCCTCCACATCGTCGCGGGCAATAGCCTGATCACCGTCGAGAGCGCGGAGGCCGCCATGCGCGCCGCCGCGTCCGGCCTCGGGGCGCCCACCACGCTCCCGGCCTGAGTTCTTCACAGGTGGCGGCGTCCGGCTCCTCATCGATCGCGCGGCCCCAAGCGCGCTGATCTATCTGCAGGTCGCGGATGTGGATGCGGCGATGGAACGGATGCGCCCCAACGCGGCGATCACCAGCGAGCCGCATGTCATCTTCGATCACTCGGACGACACGCTCGGACCTGCCGGACACGAGGAGGTTCAGGCGTTCCTCGAAGACGGCGAGGGAAACACCGTCGGACTGATCGGCTTCCGGCGCGCTGGGTCGGCGTGACGACCGGGCCTCCCTGGTTCGGGCGCGCTTTCAGCGTCCGCTACCGCGGCGATCAGTCGCGTCGGAGGGCATCGGTGAACGTCCGGAGGTTCACGCTCAGCACGTCCCGGCAGCCGCGCGCCCATTCGACGGCGGCGTGCGCGTGCTGGCGTCGCTCATCGCTGAGTCTCTCCTCGACGGCGTTCGCGCCCTCGATCCGGATGATCGAGTCCTGACTCCGGAGGATCGCTTCGATCAGACGACCGGCCCCCAACTCCGGGTCGTACCCGTCTGCGAGCAGGCGCAGCCGTCGCGCTTGATCGACCACCGGCACGTTCCCCACGGCGTGGATGCACCAGGTCCATCCCGCATAGCCGACGTCCTCCATGGGGTCACCGGGATGCACGCTGTCCCAGTCGATCAGCGCCACCGGCATGCCCGCCGCCATGACCACGTTGAACGGACCTGGATCACCATGGACCAGGCACTCGGCGCCGGACGAGAGCGGGATGCCCCGGCTGAACTCGTGAAGCTCGCGGAGCACAGCTCCGAAGGCCGCATACGAGCGCTCGTCGCGCTGCGAGGGGTGATCGGTGGTGGTACCGGGAATGTAGGAGAAGGTGTCGCGGCCTTCCGCGTCGATGCCGAGATACGTGGGCGCCCAGGTGATGCCGGCCGCATTCAGGCTGCGAAGAACCGCGCTCGCGAACGCCGAACGGTGACCACGCGGACGGCGGACGGTCCGGCCCGCTCTGACGACAGTGCTGGTCGTGTTGCCGCCCTTCAGCAGCTCCTCCACCGCCCCCTCCGATCCTCGGGATGAGCATACGACCACGGCGGCGTGCCGGACGCCCTGCTCGCAGCAGACCGCACGATGTGGCGGAACTCACCTGACCTTTCAGTCAGATTGATTTGCTAAGGCTATGCAGGGCTTGACAGTGCTAATGGACGTCTAGTTGACTCACCAGTCAGTTACCCACTGACTGGAAGGCTCGATGATGAGCGAAGCACTGCAGGGCGACCTCGGCGAAGCGGCCGAGGCGATGGGAGCGAAGGCGCCGGGGACGGTGCCCGACGCGGCGAAGTACGAGCAGCAGCTCTCCCGGGGGCTGACGTTCAAGGAGAACATCCTCATCACGCTGTCGGCGGTCACGCCGGCGTCGAGCGTGTTCATCATCGTTCCTGCGGTGATCAACGGCATCGGCGGAGCCTCGGCACTCGCGTTCGTCATCGCCGGCATCGTCGGCGTGTTCGTCGCGCTCTGCTATGCCGAGCTCTCCAGCGCCTTTCCGATCACCGGGGGCGAGTACGCGTTCGTCGCGCGGGCGCTCGGCAAGCCGTGGGGTTTCGGGCTGTTCCTGATGAACCTGGTCAGCGGCATCCTGATCATCGGCGTCATCGCGTCCGGCGCCGGTCAGTACCTCGGCGTGCTCTCCAGCGCGCTCGGCGGCGGCTGGGTCGGGATCGTCGTCATCCTCGCCACCACGGTGATCGCCTGCTTCGGGATCCGCACGAACGCCCTGGTGACCGGCGTCTTCCTGCTGCTGGAGATCGCCGCGCTCGTCGTGCTCACCCTCGTCGGCTTCCTGCACGTCAGTCAGCCGATCTCGGTGCTCTGGACCGCGACCACCAGCGGGCCGGGCGGCATCCTCGTTCCCGCGGCGGCCGGGCTCATCATCTCGTACACCTCGACCGCGCTGTTCGCGTTCAACGGGTACGGCGCAGCGGTCTACTACGCCGAGGAGACGAAGAACGCGCGCTCCACCATCGGCCGCGCGATCCTCTGGTCGCTCGCCATCGCCGTGCTCACGGAGCTGGTGCCCCTGATCGCGGTGCTGCTCGGAACCGACGACCTCGCGAAGCTGGTGGCGTCCCCCTCCCCCATGACCGAGTTCCTCACGGACCGCGCGGGGTCCGTCGTCAACACGCTGGTCAGCGTCGGGATCGCGATCGCCGTCATCAACGCCGTGCTCGCCATCATCCTGCAGTTCGGCCGCACCCTGTTCTCGTCGGCGCGCGACCGCTCCTGGCCGGATGCGATCAACCGGCCGCTCGGCAGGATCCACCCGAAGCTGAAGACCCCTGTCGTCGCGACGATCATCGTGGGCGTCGTCGCGGCCCTGTGCCTCTGGCTCGTGCCGTTCCCGGTGCTGCTCGTCGCCACGAGTGCGGGCATCGTCATCCTGTACGCGCTCGTCGGCCTCGCCGCCCTGGTGGGCCGCATCAACCACTCGACCGACAGCGCCGAGTACCGCATGCCGCTGTGGCCCGTCGCCCCCATCCTGATGACGGTCGCCACGGTGGTCATCCTGGTGATGACGGTGCTCGCCGACTGGGTGCCGGTCGTCGTCGCTCTGGGCATCTTCGCCCTCGGCGTGGTCTACTACCTCGTGTATCTGCGAGGAAAGCCCGATCGCTGGACGCTGCCGGCGGCCGCCGACGAGGAGCTGGAGGACGCATGACCCGCGCACGGGAACTCGGCTTCGTCGACCGGGGTCGCCCCGGTCGGCACAACGCGATCACCGACGTGCCGGGCGTCGAGGTCGGCTACACGACGCTCCAGGAGGACAGCGAGGGCGCGACGGTGCGCACGGGCGTCACGGCGATCCTGCCCCGCGGGAGGTCCGGCGCGGCCGATCCGGTCGCCGCGGGCGTCCACTCGCTGAACGGCAACGGAGAGATGACCGGATCGGTGTGGATCGCCGAGTCAGGCAGCCTCGGCACGCCCGTGCTCATCACGAACACGCACTCCGTGGGGGCCGCACACGAGGGCGCGATCCGCTGGATGCTCGACACCGTTCCCGGCGCAGCCGATCAGTGGCTGCTCCCCGTGGTCGCCGAGACGTGGGATGGCCGGCTGAACGACATCAACGGCCTGCACGTGCGCCCGCACCACGCCGTCGAGGCGCTGAACGGCGCGCACGGCGGACCCATCGCCGAGGGCGCGGTCGGCGGCGGCACGGGCATGATCTGCTACGGCTTCAAGGGAGGCTCGGGGACGGCGTCCCGGCTGGTCGAGCTCGGCGACGCCGAGTACACGGTCGGCGTCTTCCTGCAGGCGAACTTCGGCGAGATGAGCGAGCTCACCGTGCGTGGAGTCCACGTCGGGCCGGCATTGAAGGCCGAGTCGGACGCGCAGGCTGCCACTCCCCCCGTCCGCCCGCCGCAGGGCGCCGGCAGCGTGATCGTCGTCGTGGCGACGGACGCGCCGCTCCTCCCCGGGCAGTGCACCGCGCTGGCGCGCCGTGTCTCGCTCGGGCTCGCCCGGACGGGTACGGCCGGGTCGCACTTCTCCGGGGACATCTTCCTGGCGTTCTCGACGGCGAACCGCGGCGCTCTCGCCAGCCGGTTCCCCGACGAGGGCGACGCCGTCGAGCTCGACCGCCTGCACGCGGTGCCGTGGGGCCGGATGGATCCGCTCTACACCGCGGTCGTCGAGGCCACCGAGGAGGCCGTGCTCAACGTGCTCGTCGCGGGCGAGGCCATGGTCGGTCACCGGCAGAACGTGCGCGGCCTGCCGGTGGAGCGGGTCCTCGGTCTGGTCTCGGAGGGCAGCGCCGTCCGGTCCGCGCCGTGATCGTCGCCTGCCAGGATGGAGGCATGGCCACCGGCAAGAAGACCGTCCAGCGTCGCGATCAGCTCATCCTCGCGACGCTCGACGCGATCCGCGACCGCGGCATCGCGAACCTCCGCGTGCAGGATGTCGCCGAGCGCGCGGGGGTGTCGACGGGCACCGTCCACTACCACTTCACCGACCTCGACAAGCTGATCGACGACGTCTACACGTGGGCGTGCGACCGCTTCTACACGACCCGGTTGCAGGCCCTGGCCGACATCGCCGACGCGCGGGATCAGCTCGCCGCGATGGTCGACGCCGGCGTCCCGCGCAGCGAGGACGACGCCCTGGTCATCGCGATGCACGACATCGACCTGTTCCGCCGCGGGCGGCCGTCGTCCGGCCCGCTCCTGCAGGCGCTGTACGAGCGCCAGGTCGCCCTCTACTTCGCGACCCTCCAGCTGGGCGTCGCTCAGGGGCACTTCCGGCTCGCCGATCCCATCATCGACATCGCGCAGAACCTGGTCGCCCTGGAGGACGCGTACGAGTTGCACATCATCAGCGGCAACCGCTCGGCGAGCCCGCAGCGCGCGCGGGAGCTGATCCTCGGCTACGCGCGCACGGCGACCGGCTGCACCGAGCTCGTCCTCAGCCCGGATGAATAACTCCGAGTGACTCCCCCGCGCGTTCAGCGATCCGCGAGCCGCACGCGGGCCGACGGAATCGGCCCGAGCTTGCCGATGAGCGGTAGCCGGTTCAGCACGGCCAGCCCGATGCGATTCCACAGGCCGGTGAAGAACACGGCCGCGGTGCAGGCGACCAGGACGGAGCCGACCACGTCCGTGAGATAGTGCGCGCTGACGTAGAGCCGGATGGCTGCCATGCCGGCGACCGCGACGACGCCGAGTGCGGCGACGGGAAGCTCCCAGCGTGTGCCCCGGGCGAGCAGGTAGCAGGCGATGGCGTAGGCGGCGATGTAAGTGGTATGGCCGCTGGGGAAGCTGTCGTGTCCCGCCTCTGCGAGCAGCGGATGATCGAGCAGGGCGGCGGCGGGCCGCGGTTCGGCGACGATCAGCTTGAAGATCTCGGAAGACAGCCAGCCGAACGCGGCCAGACCGGTGAAGGCGAAGGCGTTGACCGGCGAGCGCCGCACGACGAGCAGGAAGACGAACGAGAGGACCAGCACCACGACGATCCCGGCCGGCGAGAAGACGGTCGAGAGACTGACGCTCACCCAGTCCAACACCGCGTGCTGATGGTCGGTGAGCTCCTCGTCCAGTGCGAGCTCCGTCGGGAGGACCCCGGGCACCAGCTTGGCGCCGAACCCGAGGAGCAGGATCGCGAGTGTGCCGATCAGGCTCGCGAGCAGCCAGTGCTGCAGCTGCGGAAGCCGCGCCATGCGCGTGCGGGGATCGCTCCCCAGCTGGGAGGGGGTGGTGCCGCTCATTCGGTTCCTCGTGTTTCCGTCGGGAGGATGCTGGCCGGCGCGTGGCCCCGCATCGCGTCGTAGACCAGCTCCGCGTAGTCCGCCAGCGCATCCGAGCACTGCTGGAGGCGCTTCTGCGCCGCCTCCGCTTCCGAGAGCTCGAGCAGGTCGCGCTTCTTGAGATCGCGGTACCACCGGCGCAGGCGGTCGAGGCTCTGCTCCTCTTCCTCCAGCTCGCCGAAGGTGAATTTCTGCTTCGCGATCTCGCGGGCGATCTCGTCCTCGAACTTGCCGCAGTCGGCCTGGAACTCGTTCCACTCGTCCAGTCGGGCGGCGACGAAGGCGTCCCGGATGAGCGCCTGGCCGCTTTCGGTCCGCGGTGCCGCGTCGATCAGAGCGAAGACTCCTCCCCCGGCGCGAGTGAGTACTTCCGCCCGCTCCAGCGACGCCCGGAAGGCGGGCGCATCCGGCACCGCCCAGGCGCCCTGCGAGACCGGTACGGCCCCGCCCTTGCGCAGCTCGCGCCACACCGCCACCCGGTGGCGGGACGGCTCAGAGGGCAGCTGGACGAACACCAGCACCCACTTCACATCGGTAGTCACGCAAGCGAGCGTAATCGTTGTTACGTGTGCGTCGGCAGTGAAGACGCTGGAGATGCGACTTCTCACGCACACGGGTGCATGTAACGAGCGTTACACTAACCACGTGGCATCTGCGACTCACCCCAACGCTCTCGCTCCGCTGTACCTCGCGGGCTTCACGACGGCATTCGGGGCGCACGGGGTCGCCGCGGGCCTGGGGATCGAAGCCGACGGGATCGGCTTGTCGCTCCTGACGTTCGGAGCGATCCTCGCGCTGTACGACCTCGCAGAAGTCGTCCTCAAGCCCATCTTCGGCGCGCTGAGCGACCGGATCGGCGTCAAACCCGTCATCCTCGGCGGCCTGATCGTCTTCGCTCTCGCCTCGGCGGCCGCACTCGTCGCTCCGACTCCCCTGGTGATCGCCCTCGCCCGGCTCGGTCAAGGTGCGGGTGCTTCGGCGTTCTCGCCCGCGTCCTCCAGCGCGGTGGCCCGCCTCGCCGGGAAGGAGCGGCTGGGGCGCTACTTCGGCCGCTACGGAGCCTGGAAGAGCATCGGGTACGCGGCGGGCCCACTGCTCGGGGCCGTCCTCATCAGCGTGTTCGGGATCGCCGCGCTCTATGCCGTGCTCGCGGTCCTCGCCGTCGCCACGGCCGTCTGGGTGGCCGTCGCCGTACCGTCGCTGCCCGTCCTGCCGCGGCCGCGGTACACGCTCGCGGATCTGGTCCGGCAGTCCACCGCCCGCAGCTTCCTCATCCCGACACTCGCCCTGGCCACGACCACGGCCCTGCTCGGTGTGGCCGTCGGCTACCTCCCGCTCCTTCTCACCCGGGCCGGTGCGGGTCCGATCGCGAGCGCGGCGGCGGTGGCCGCTCTTGCGATCGTCTCGGCGATCAGTCAGCCGCTGACCGGCGTCCTCCGGGACCGCGGTACGGTCACGGTGCGCGCGGGCGTCACCACCGCCCTGGCCGTGGGCGCAGGCGCGGCAGTGCTGATGCTGTGGGATCACCCGGTGCCCCTGTATGCCGCAGCGGTTCTCATCGGGCTGGCAGTGGGTGTCGCCACTCCCCTCGCCTACGCGCAACTCGCCGAGACCACTCCCGATGAACGTCTGGGCCGGACGATGGGCAACGCCGAGCTCGGCCGCGAGGTCGGCGATGCGGGCGGTCCGCTCCTGGTCGGCGCGGTCGGCACCACGATCGGACTCTCGGCCGGACTCGGCGTTCTCGCTCTTCTCACCGC
>JAEWJG010000096.1 GCA_023386675.1 Actinomycetes bacterium | reverse complement strand
CCGACGAGGAAGCCGGAGGCGCCGGCCGCAGCGCCGGTCGCGCTCCACGCGGCGAGAGCTCCGTGACGCCGAGACTCGTCCGGTGTCGCGGCCAGGAGCAGCCGTAGCGCGGACGGCACCGACAGCGCGGCCGCAGCACCCTGCAGCGCACGCGCCGCCAGCACGACGGCCAGCGCGGCTCCGCCCCACGTCGCGGCGGTGGCGCCCAGGACCGACACGGCGCCGAACATCCCGATGCCTGTCAGGAGGATGCGCCGGTGACCGAACCGGTCGCCGAGGCACGCACCGAGGATGAGCACCCCGCCGAAGAACATCGCGTAGACGGTGGCGAGCGGGCCGGCGGCCGATGCCGGCGCTCCGACGCCCTTCAGGATGGCGGGGATCGCCGTGGTCGCGCTCGTCACCCCGAGCACGTCGACGAACTGCACCAGGCACAGCACGGTCACGGCCCCTCTGCGCATGCCCACACCGTACGCGGCGGGTCCGACATCGCACCCGGCAAGAAAAGTGTTGCGGAATCCTTCAGCCTGGCAATAGCCTGTAGGGCTGCCTTGTCGCGGCACACAGGACGCATTCATCGAGGCTGGGAGGACGCCATGACGACGATCGAGACCGCACGAGAGATCACCGTGCCCGGGTCCGTCGCCGCGCTCGCGGCCACCCCCCGACCGTCCGGGCGGTAGGTCCCGCCCCACCCGCGCGCTCTTCGCGCGCTCGACGCATCCCACGCGAGGTCTGCCACCGTCGGCAGCCCTTCGGCGACTCGTCTCGCGCGAGCCGCCGCCGACTCCACGTCGGACCACTCACAGAAAACGGAAGACCCATGTCTGTCGCCACGGCACAGAAGAACACCGATCCGAAGCGGAAGAGCACCGTGCGCACCCTGCTGCGCATCCTGCCATTCGCGAAGTCCGCCGCACCGCGCATCCTGCTCGGGATGGTGGCCGCGCTGCTCGCCAGTCTGGTCGCCTTGAGCATCCCGCAGGTGCTGAAGTGGCTGGTCGACGGTCCGCTGTCGGCCGGCGATCCCGCCGCGGTCTGGCCGGCCGCGCTGCTGGTGGTCGGGCTGGGCGCCGCGGAGGCCGTGTTCATCTCGCTGCGCCGCTGGTTCGTGCTCACCCCGGGCACCCACGTCGAGGCGCGGATGCGCAACGCGCTGTACGAGCAGTTGCAGGACCTGCCGGTCGCGTTCCACGACCGCTGGCCGAGCGGTCAGCTGCTGTCGCGTGCCGTCAGCGACCTGAGCATGATCCGGCGGTGGCTGTCGTTCGGCATCGTGCTGCTCGTCGTCAACGTCGTGACGATCGTCGTCGGCTTCGTCATCCTGATCGGCTGGAACTGGCTGCTCGGCACCATCTTCCTGGTGTGCTCGGTGCCGCTGTGGATCTACGGCTTCGTCTTCGAGAAGAAGTACTCGATCGTGGCGCGCCGCAGCCAGGACCAGGCCGGCGACCTCGCGACCGCGGTCGAGGAGTCGGTGCACGGCATCCGGGTGCTGAAGGCGTTCGGGCGCGGCAAGCACGCGCTGAAGAGCTTCGAGTCGCAGGCCGAGCAGCTGCGCGGCACCGAGATCGAGAAGGCCAAGGCGATCGCCGGCATCTGGCTGTGGCTGCTGCTGGTGCCGGATGTGGCGTTCGCGATCTGCCTGGTCGTCGGCGTGTGGCTCTCCTCGCAGGGCCAGCTGTCGGTCGGCGAGCTGGTCGCGTTCTTCGCGACGGCGACCGTGCTGCGGTTCCCGATCGAGTCGATCGGCTTCCTGCTCTCGATGACGTTCGACACGCGCACCGCTGCCGACCGCTTCTTCGAGGTGATGGACGAGGTCAACACGATCACCGATCCCGCCGATCCGAAGAAGATCGCGGAGCCGCGCGGCGAGCTCGTGTTCGACGACGTGCACTTCCGCTACCAGGACTCGCCCGAGCGCTTCCCGGACCTGCTGGACGGTATCCGGCTGACCGTGCGCCCCGGCGAGACCATGGCGCTGGTGGGCCTCACCGGCTCCGGCAAGTCGACGCTGACCGCGCTCACCACGCGCCTGTACGACGTGACCGGCGGTGCGGTGAAGGTGGACGGCGTGGATGTGCGCGACCTCACCCGGTACGACCTGCGCAAGGCGATCGCCATGGCGTTCGAGGACGCGACGCTGTTCTCGGCCTCCGTGCGCGACAACGTCCTGCTCGGCCGCGACGACCTCGCCCCGGACTCGGCCGAGGCGGAGCGCGTGCTCACCGAGGCCCTGGAG
Source organism: Actinomycetes bacterium (assembly GCA_023386675.1). Classification (GTDB taxonomy): domain Bacteria; phylum Actinomycetota; class Actinomycetes; order Actinomycetales; family Microbacteriaceae; genus Leifsonia. The sequence continues at coordinate 1,158 of JAEWJG010000096.1, read as the reverse complement.
GTGGCGCAGGCCGGCTTCGTCTACGACCTGCCCGAGGGCGTCGAGACGAAGGTCGGCGAGGAGGGCCTCAGCCTCTCCGGCGGCCAGCGGCAGCGCTTGGCGCTCGCCCGCGCGGTCGCGGCGAACCCGAGCATCCTGGTGCTCGACGACCCGCTCTCCGCGCTGGACGTCGATACCGAGGCGCTCGTGGAGGCGGCCCTGCGGCGGGTGCTCGCATCCACCACCGCGCTGATCGTCGCGCACCGCCCGTCCACGGTGATGCTCGCCGACCGCGTGGCCCTGCTGGAGGGCGGCCGCGTCACCGCGGTCGGCACCCACCATGACCTGCTCGCCACCAGCGAGCACTACCGATTCGTCATCTCCAGCCTGGAGGACGACGAGAACGAAGACATCTTCGAGGAGGTGAACCTGTGAGCACGACGACGGTGCAAGGCGTCGAGGGCGAAGAGCGCAACGACCTCAACAAGGAGGAGAGCCGCCAGGTTCGGCGCCGCTCGCTGCGCCTGCTGGGCTCGCTGCTGCATCCACTGCGGTCGCGGCTGCTCCTGACCGCGATCGTGGTCGTGGTGAGCACGGCGGCCCAGGTCGCGGGTCCCGCGATCATCGCGTTCGGCATCGACAACGGCCTTCCCGCGCTGCTGAAGCAGGACTGGTTCCCGCTGGCCGCCGCCGGCATCGCGTATCTGTTCACCGGCGTGATCGGCGCCGTGCTGATCGCCTGGTACACGGTGCTGAGCGCGCGGATCAGCCAGGCCATCCTGATCGACCTGCGCAAGCGGGTGTTCCTGCACACCCAGAAGCTCTCGCTGGAGTTCCACGAGTCGTACACGTCGGGCCGCATCATCTCGCGCCAGACCAGCGACCTCGACTCCATCCGCGAGCTGCTCGACTCGGGCATCAACCAGCTCGTGCAGGGCGTGCTGTACATGCTGTTCATCGCGATCGCGCTGTTCTCGATCGACTGGCAGAGCGGCGTGGTGCTGGTGGGCTCGCTGATCCCGCTGTACCTGCTCACCCGCTGGTTCCAGAAGCGGTCGCAGGTGCTGTTCCGCATCTCGCGGGTCGCCTCGGCGAAGCTGATCGTGCACTTCGTGGAGACCATGACCGGCATCCGCGCGGTCAAGGCGTTCCGCAAGGAGAAGCGCAACGAGAAGGAGT
>JAEWJG010000419.1 GCA_023386675.1 Actinomycetes bacterium | reverse complement strand
TGACGTCGGAGCAGGCGCTCGCCGCGCCCCCACGGCCCGCGGCGACGCCGGCCACCCGCGCGCGCTACCGCCGCATCCTGCGCTTCGCCGGCTGGAACCTCGCCGTCACCTGGTGGTACGAGCTCGTCCTGCCGCGCATCGGGCTGGAGCGGGTCGCCGCGCGCACCCGCAGCAAACGGATGCGGCGGTTCGCGCAGCGGTTCCACGGGCTCGCGGTCGAGCTCGGCGGGCTGATGATCAAGGTCGGCCAGTTCATGTCCTCGCGCCTGGACGTGCTGCCTCCCGAGATCACCGCCGAGCTGGAAGGGCTGCAGGATGAAGTCCCCGCGGTGCCTTTCCCGCAGATCCGGGCGCTCGCCGAGGCGGAGTTGGGGGTCCCGCTCGAGACGGCGTTCGCCTCCATCGACGAGGTGCCGGTCGCGGCGGCGTCGCTCGGCCAGGCGCACCGCGCCACGCTCACCGCGGAGGCGTCGGAGCACACCGGGCTGAGCACGGTGGTGCTGAAGGTGCAGCGCCCCGGCATCGACGCGATCGTGGATGTGGACCTCGCTGCCCTGCGCCGCGTCGGCCGCTGGCTCAGCCATGTCCGGCTGGTGTCCGACCGCGTGGACGCGCCCGCGCTGGTCGAGGAGTTCGCGACGACCAGCCTGGAGGAGATCGACTACCTCCACGAGGCCGCCAACTCGGAGCGGTTCGCCGAGGAGTTCGCCGGCGACCCGCGCGTCGCGGTGCCGGCGGTCGCGTGGGAGCGGACGACGCGGCGGGTGCTGACGCTCCAGGACGTCACGGCGATCAAGATCACCGACGCCGAATCGCTGCGGGCGGCGGGCATCGACCCGGCCGAGGTGGCGCCCGTGTTCGCCGAGGTGATGTTCGACCAGCTCTTCACGAACGGGTTCTTCCACGCCGACCCGCATCCCGGCAACATCTTCGTCACGCCCGATCCGGACGCGGCGGGGGAGCGGCCCTGGCACCTCACGTTCGTCGACTTCGGGATGATGGGCGAGGTCCCGCCCGGCACCCGCAGCGGCCTGCGCAAGCTGCTGATCGCGGCGGCGTCCCGCGACGGCAAGGGGCTGGTCGACGCGATCCAGGATGTGGGCGTGCTGCTCCCGACGGCCGACACGACCGAGCTGCAGCGGGCCATGACCCACCTGTTCGCCCGGTTCGGCGGGATGGGGTTCGCTGAGTTGCGCGAGGTCGACCCGCGGGAGTTCCGCGAGTTCGCGGTCGAGTTCGGCGACGTGGTCCGGTCGCTGCCGTTCCAGCTGCCGGAGAACTTCCTTCTCATCATCCGGGCCATGTCGCTGACGTCGGGGGTGTGCAGTGCGCTGGACCCGGCGTTCAACCTCTGGGACTCGGTGGAGCCGTACGCGCAGCAGCTGATCCGCGACGAGCGCGGCAACCTGGTGCAGGATGTGGCGCAGCAGGCACTGGAACTCGCCGGGATCGCGTGGCGGTTGCCGAAGCGGCTCGACAACCTCGTGACGCGGGTGGAGGGAGGGAACGTCGCCGTGAGCACGCCCCGGCTGGAGCAGCGGGTCGGACGCGTCGAGAGGGCGGTGCGGCGGCTCGCGGCCGCGGTGGTGTTCGGCGGTGTGGTGATCGCCGGGGCGATCGTGCACACGACGGATGCGGTGCTCGGCACGGTGCTGCTGGTCGCATCCATCATCCCGCTGGCATTCACCGTCTTCACAGGACGACGGGGGAGCTGATGCGGAACAAATCCCGGTGAGCCTGTGTTTCATCCAACATGGCAACCACCGAGATCACCTCGACCAACCACGACCAGACCGTCTCCGACGGCATCGTGCTGCTCGACTTCTGGGCCGACTGGTGCGGCCCGTGTCACATGTTCGCGCCCGTCTTCGAGAAGGCGTCGGAGCAGCACACCGACATCACATTCGGCAAGATCGACACCGAGGCGCAGCAGGCGCTCGCGGCGTCGTACGGCATCCAGTCCATCCCGACCCTCGTCGCCTACCGCGACGGCATCCCCCTGTTCTCGCAGGCCGGCGCACTGCCGGGTGAGGCCGTGGAGGACCTCATCTCGCAGATCCGCGCACTCGACATGACCGAGGTGCGCAAGCAGTACGACGAGCTGAAGGCGGCGGCCGAGCAGCAGGGCTGACCGCGGTCGCAGACCAGGGGCGCGGCAACCGTCAGTCGACGGGTGCCGCGCCTTCGTCGTCTGCGGAGAGCTCCTGCTCGAGGCCCTCGATCTCGAGCGCCAGCACGTCGGGGTAGCCGATGCGGGCCCGGCGCAGCTGCAGGTTGTACACGGCCTGCGCCTCCTCGTAGGCGCAGCCGAGGATGTCCTGGATGCGCGACAGCGCCTGCTCGTCGTCTCGCGCATCCCGTACGGCGTCGACGAGCTCAGGCAGGGCATCCCGGGCCGCGCGGATGACGCGCAGATGGCGGAGCCGATCGGCGGCGAGCACGCGACGCCGCGGGTCCTCCGGGGGCGGCTGCACGGGCAGCGGCTGGTGGGCTCGGATGACCTCGGCGGTGAGTTCGACGGTCAACGGTTCGGCTGAGGTCAACCGCAGCATCGGCCAGAATGCGGTCACCTCGTGCGGGCCGGGTCGGAGGCTGCTCCACGACGACGGATCGACGCGGGCGACGGTCCGTACGTACTCGCCGGGATCCAGGGCCGGCGCCGGACGGGAGCCGACTGTTAACCCGAAGAAGTACGGTGTGCCGTCGGTTCCGGATGGCCGGAGCACGGCCATCACCGTGAGGTCGTCGCCATCCGGAAGCCAGCGATCGGGGCCGTCGTTGACGATGTCGACGGCGAGGGCGTCGACATCCAAGAGGTCCCGGGTGACGGCCGCCCAGCGGAGGGTCAGGCCGGCGCGGCGCTCCGCGACGCTGCGGCGGAGCGGGAGTGCTTCGGGATGCAGGGACACGTGCTGGTCGCTGCTGGAGCGCGCGAGCTGGGCGATCCGCCACCTCGATCCCTCGGCGTCGGCCGGGGCGCCCAGCACCGCCGGGGAGCCCTCGGCCTCGCCCGTCGACAGCACGCGCCAGCCGTCGGACGGGGTGTCCGACGGGACGTCGGCGTCCACGCCCAGGTCGGCCAAGAGTGCCGGGAGCGGCTGACCGGGCATGGTCAGCGCGGCGGCGTCGACGTCCGTATGGCCGATCTGCGGCGCCGTGTCATCCCTCACGCCGGACCATCGTCGCCGTCGCGCCGGTGATCGGCGTCGCGGAGGCCGTCGGCGACGGCGCGGCGGATCGTCCAATAGAGCGCGTAGAGCACCGCTGCCCCGACGGTGACGGTGAGCGCGAGGCCGCTCAGTGGGTCGGCCGTCACCGGTCCTGCGCCAGGTGCTCGGTGGGCGTCGACCGGACGCCGAAGAGCCGGGCGACGTACGTCATGACGACGGAGGCTGCAATCAGCCCGATCCCGAGCGGGGCGATTCCCTGCGCGAAAATACGCGTGACGAGATCCAGGATCGTGAGCAGCCCCTGGTCGAGCGGTGTGGGGCCGCCCGCGGGCAGAGCCGCGCTGTAAAACAGCTGCGGCACCAGCACCGACAGCGACAGCCCCACCACCGCCAGTCCGATTCCCCACCACAGCACGACCTTCGGTCGCAGCCTCGACTCGTTCACGCGCATCCCCCTCCGTCGCGGTCCTGCGCCGATGCTATCGAAGGAGATCGTCGTTCGAATCTCCGACGATTGGCAGTGTGGCAGGAATTTCGATCGGAGCGGGTTCGAAAATCCTGCGAAGTGGGTTGCGGAGAGGGCTGGTCAGGCGGGGCGGGCGGTGCTCTGGCGGGCGACGAGGGATGGCTGGAACTCGACGTGGACCGGGGGAGCGTCGGGCTGGTCGGTCAGCTGGAGCAGCAGGTCCATCGCGGTGGAGCCGATCTCGTGGCTGGGCTGCCGGATCGACGAAAGCGGCACGGCCGACGCCGACGCGAAGGCGATGTCGTCGTAGCCGATCAGCGCCACCTCCTCCGGCACCCGGATGCCGTGCTGCAGCAGGGTCTGCAGCAGGCCGATCGCGACCAGGTCGTTGGCGGCGAAGACGGCGTCCGGGCGGTCCTCGGGCCGCCGCGCCGCGAGGGCCGCGCCGACCGTGCGGCCGCCCTCGATCGTCAGGCTGTCGGTCTCGAGCTTCTCCAGTGCCGCGCCGGGGAGGGATGCGGTCAGCTCCTGGTCCGCGCCCCGGTAGCGGTCGGCGACCTGGTCGATGGCGAAAGGGCCGCCCGCGTAGGCGACGCGCCGGAAGCCCTGCTCGACGAGGTGCGCGGCGGCGAGCCGCCCGCCCGCCACGTCGTCGACGGCGACCGAGCTGAACGAGCGGTCGACGCTGGTGCGGTCGACCAGCACCGACGGGATGCCGCGCTCGCGCAGGCGGTGCAGCCGGGGGATCGCGTCGCCGACGGGCGAGATCAGCACGCCGCGGATGCGCTCCTGCTCGAACATGGTCAGGTAGCCGGCCTCACGCTGCTCGTTCTCGTCCGAGTTGCCGACCAGCACGGAGAGGCCGCCGCGGGCCGCGCGGTCCTCGGCGCCGCGGATGAGGGACGCGAAGAAGGGGTTGCCGACGTCGAGCACGACCATCCCGATCCCGTTGCTCTGGCCCATCCGGAGCTGGCGCGCTGCGTTGTTGCGCACGAAGCCGAGCTCGGTGATCGCGGACTGCACGCGCTGCAGCACGGCGTCGGAGACCCGCTCCGGACGGTTGAGCACGTTGGAGACCGTGCCCACGGAGACGCCGGCGAGCGCGGCGACATCCTTGACGCTGGCGGACGGCATACGGCTCCTTCGATCGTGCAGTAGCGCAATAGTACCGACGTTTCATCACGAATGCGCGCCGATCCGATTCCGGACTTGACGGCGCCCCCTCGCGTCTGGCAGGGTCATTTCAACGTTTCAGTTTGAAACGGTTCACAAGCCTCGATGGAGAAGCGTCCCGACAATGACGTCCCCCGAAACACCGGCAGTGCCGGCCGGCGGTCCGCCGGTCCTCGAACTCCGCGGCGTGGCCAAGGCCTTCGGCCCGGTCATCGCCCTCAGCCGCGCCGACCTGCTCGTCGAGCAGGCGTCCATCCACGCGCTCGTCGGTGAGAACGGCGCAGGCAAGTCGACGCTGGTGAAGATCGTCGCCGGCCTCTACCAGCGCGACAGCGGCGAGATGCGATTCCGCGGCGCGGTGGTCGACTTCACCACCACGGCCGAGGCGAAGAACGCCGGCATCGCCGTCATCTACCAGGAGCCGACGCTCTTCCCGGACCTCTCGGTGACCGAGAACATCTTCATGGGCCGCCAGCCCACCGACCGCCTGGGTCGCATCGACCGCAAGGCGATGCGCGCTGAGGCCGTCGGCATCTTCCGTCGCCTCGGCGTCCACATCGACCCCGACCGCCTCGCCGAGGGCCTGTCGATCGCCGACCAGCAGCTGATCGAGATCGCGAAGGCCATCTCGCTGGATGCCCGCCTCCTGATCATGGACGAGCCCACCGCCGCCCTCTCCGGCGTCGAGGTCGAGCGCCTGTTCGCCGTCGCCCGCAGCCTGCGCGACGAGGGCCGCGGCATCGTCTTCATCTCGCACCGCTTCGACGAGGTGTTCTCGCTCTGCGACACGATCACCGTCATGCGTGACGGGGCCTACGTCTCGACGGACCCGACGGCCGACGTCACAGAGGAGGAGATCGTCCGCCGCATGGTCGGCCGCGACGTGACCTCGCTCTTCCCGAAGACCGAGACCGTGATCGGTGAGCCGCTGCTCGTCGTCGAGGGGCTGACCTCGCCCGGCGTGTTCAACGACGTGAGCTTCACCGTCCGCTCGGGCGAGATCGTCGCGCTGGCGGGTCTGGTGGGCGCGGGCCGCAGCGAGATCGCCCGCGCGGTGTTCGGCGTCGACGGCTACGACTCCGGCACCGTCCGGGTCGACGGTCGCGTGGTCCCCAAACGCCGCCCGACCGCCGCGATGGCCGCGGGCCTCGCGCTCGTCCCCGAGGACCGCCGCAAGCAGGGGCTGGTGCTGGAGGAGTCGGTCGCCCGCAACTCGACGCTCGCCATCCGCACCAAGCTCTCGAAGCTCGGTTTCATCCGCAGCACGTCCGAGAACCAGTCGGCGCGCATCTGGGCGAGCCGCCTCCAGCTCAAGACCAACGCGCTCGACACGCTCACCGGGACGCTCTCCGGCGGCAACCAGCAGAAGGTCGTGCTCGGCAAGTGGCTCGCCACCGATCCGCGCGTCCTCATCATCGACGAGCCGACCCGCGGCATCGATGTCGGCACGAAGGCCGAGGTGCACCGCCTCCTCTCCGAGCTCGCCGGGCGGGGGATGGGCGTGCTCATGATCTCGTCCGAGCTGCCCGAGGTGCTCGGGATGGCGGACCGGGGGCTCGTCGTCCGCGAGGGCCGCATCACGGCCGAGCTCGACCGCTCCGTCGCCGACGCCGAGAACGTGATGTTCGCGGCCACCCACGCGCTGGAGGAGACGCGATGACCACCCCGACCCTCACCCCCGAGAAGGTCCCGAACGCGGGCGTCCGCCTGGCGCGCTCGTTCGTCCGCGCTCGCGAGACCGGCATCCTGGTCGCCATACTCGTGGTGATCGCGGTGACGACGGCGATCAACCCGTCGTTCCTGTTCAGCGCGGACGGCTGGCGCGACCTGCTGCTCACCCCGGCCATCCTGGCGCTGGTCGCCATCGGCCAGGCGATCGTCATCATCACCCGCAACGTGGATCTGTCGGTCGGCTCGATCGTCGGCCTCACCGCCTACCTGACCGGCCGGCTGTTCGCCGACATCCCGGGCATCCCGATCGTCGCGGTGTTCCTGATCGGCGCGCTCGCGGGCGCGGTGCTCGGCCTGATCAACGGCGCGCTCGTCGCGTTCGGGAAGGTCCCAGCGCTGGTCATCACCCTCGGCACGCTGTACGCCTACCGCGGCATCGACGTGCTGTGGGCCGGCAGCAACCGGATCAACGCGGGCGACGTGCCCTCGGCGTTCCTCGGACTCGGGACGGGATCGTTGCTCAGCATCCCGTACCTCACCATCCTCGCCGTGATCGTCATGCTCGTCGCGGGCTGGTACCTGCGCAACCGCCGCGGCGGCCGCGAGCTCTACGCGATCGGCTCCGACCCGGCCGCCGCCGAGCTGTACGGCCTGAAGGTGACGCGACGCGTCCTCTCCGCGTTCGTCCTGTCCGGCGCCACTGCGGGCTTGGCCGGCGTGCTGTTCGTGGCCCGCTACGGCACCGTCAGCTCGCAGACCGGCACCGGCCTCGAGCTGCAGGCGGTCGGCGCTGCGGTCATCGGCGGCGTCGCGATTTTCGGCGGCAGCGGATCGGTGTACGGAGCGGTGCTCGGCGCCGTGCTGCTGCTCACCATCAACCGGGCGCTCCCCATCCTCGGGATCCAGGACTTCTGGCAGCAGGCCGTGGTCGGCGTGCTGATCATCGGCGCCATCGTCCTCGACCGCCTGCTCGCCCTGCGGCTCTCCCGCCGCCTCGTCGCCGAAAGGGAGGTCGCCGCGTGACCGACACCCGGGTGCCCACCACCGCCGCGCAAGCGCGCACTTACCCCGACTACAGCCGCCCGCTGTGGCAGCGCTGGCTGCTGACCCGCGAGTCCGCGGTCGTCGCCGCGCTCATCATCGTCGCCGTCGTGGCGTCCGCCACCGTGCAGAACTTCGGTACGCCGGTCACCCTGGGCTTCCTGCTGCTGGATGTGACGCCCATCCTCATGATCGCGCTGCCGATGACCTTCGTCATCGTCTCCGGCGAGATCGACCTCTCGGTGGCGAGCGTGCTCGGCCTCAGCAGCGTCCTCCTCGGCGTGCTGACCAAGGCCGGCTGGCCGATCGAGGCGGCGTTCGTCGCCTGCCTCGCGGTCGGGCTCGTCTGCGGCGCGGTCAACGGCTTCCTGGTCACGGTCGTCGGCCTCCCGTCGCTCGCGGTGACGATCGGAACGCTCGCGCTCTTCCGCGGCATCGCGGTCGGGCTGCTCGGCACGACGGCGATCACCGACTTCCCGTTCTTCTGGCAGAACCTCTCGCAGCAGCGGTTCGGCACCTCCGGCATCCCGGTCGTGATGGTGCTCGTCGTCGTGCTGATCATCGTGTTCGCGGTCATCCTGCATGCGACGCCGTACGGCCGCGGGCTGTTCGCCCTGGGGCTGAGCTCGGAGACCGCCGCCTTCTCGGGCGTCAACGTCGCGCGGACGAAGTTCATCGCGTTCCTGCTCACCGGCCTGATCTCGGCGCTGGCCGGGCTCTACTGGACGCTCCGCTACGGCAGCGCCCGCGGCGACAACGCGGTCGGCCTCGAGCTCTCGGTGATCGCGGCGGTGCTCCTCGGCGGCGTCTCGATCTTCGGCGGCAAGGGCGCGATGGGCGGCGTCGTTGCCGGCGTGCTCCTGATCGGCGTGCTGCAGAGCGCCCTCCGGCTGGCGAACGTCAGCTCCGACGCCATCAACATCATCACCGGCGTCCTCCTCATCCTGTCCGTCCTCTCGCCGCGCCTCCTCTCCTGGGCGCGCGGCGCCCGGGCGCGCCGCCGACGCACCGCGTCGTAGCGCGCCGCACCAACGCACCACCTGCATCCACCCACCCCGAAAGGAACAACGATGTTGCCCTCCACCTCCCGCCGCACCAAGCGCCTGATCGCCCTCGGCGCCGGCGTGGTCGCCGTCGCCCTCGCCGTCACCGGCTGCTCCAGCGGCTCCGGCAGCTCCGGCGGCTCCGGCGACAAGAACTACAAGATCACCTTCCTGCCGAAGAACCTCGGCAACCCGTACTTCGACACCTCGGACAAGGGCGGCAAGACCGCCGTCCAGTCGTTCAAGGGCACCTACAACGAGGTCGGTCCGTCGACGGCGACCGCGGATGCGCAGGTCAGCTACATCAACACGCTGACCCAGCAGCAGGTCGGCGCGATCGTCCTGTCGGCGAACGACCCGACCGCGCTCGGCTCTGCGCTGACCCAGGCGAAGTCGGCCGGCACGAAGATCGTGACCTTCGACTCCGACACCGACGCCAAGTACCGTGACATCTTCGTCAACCAGGCCACCGCCGACGGCATCGCCAAGGTGCAGGTCGACACGATCGCCAAGGAGATCGGCGACAGCGGCGAGGTCGCCATCCTCTCCGCCGCCGCGAACGCGACGAACCAGAACGCCTGGATCGAGCTGATGAAGAAGGACCTGGCGAAGGACCACCCGAACATCAAGCTGGTGGACACCGTCTACGGCAACGACGACGACCAGACGTCGTTCGACAAGACGGCGGCGCTGCTGCAGACGCACCCGAACCTGAAGGGCATCATCTCGCCCACCACGGTCGGCATCGCGGCAGCCGCGCGCTACCTCTCGACCTCGAACGCCAAGGGCAAGGTCAAGCTGACCGGCCTCGGAACCCCGAACCAGATGCGCGAGTACGTCAAAGACGGCACCGTCGACGAGTTCGCGCTGTGGAACCCCGAGGACCTCGGCTACCTCGCCGCCTTCACCGCCAAGGCGCTGATCGACGGCAAGATCACAGGCAAGAAGGGCGAGACCTTCGAGGCGGGCAAGCTCGGCAAGTTCACCGTCGGCGACAACGCGACCGTGCTGCTCGGCGACCCGTTCGTGTTCAACAAGGACAA
>JAEWJG010000401.1 GCA_023386675.1 Actinomycetes bacterium | reverse complement strand
GCGTGAACTCGACGTCTTCGACGCGGGAGCGCGGCATCGCGAGACCGGCCACGATCGTGAGGACCGCCGCCACGGCGACCGCCACGAACACCGCGGTGGATGCGGTCTGGATGGTCGCAGGACTCTTCGAGCCCCCGGCCGAGCCGGCGATGATCGCGTTGGCGATCGCGCCGAAGACGGCGACGCCGACCGCAGAGCCGATCGAGCGGGCGAACATGTTGCTGCCGGTGACGACGCCGCGCTCGTTCCACGGCACGCTCGACTGCGCGGCGATCAGCGTCGGGGTGGCGATGAGGCCCATGCCGAGTCCGACGACGAAGCAGCTGACCGCCACGAACAGGACGGACGGGACCACCGAGGTCGCGGCCAGCGCCACGGCGCCGACGATCCCGATCCCAATGCCGAGCAGCGCGGTGTTGCGGAAGCCGATGCGCAGGTAGAGACGCCCCGACTGGGAGGCGGCGAGCGGCCAGCCGAGGGTCAGGGCGGCAACGGCGAGCCCCGAGACGATGGGCGCGACGCCGATGGTGCCCTCCAGATAGGTGGGCACGTACGAGGTGAGGCCGATCAGGATGCCGCCGACGCCGAGCGAGATGAGCGTCGTCGTGACGAGCAGCCGGCGCGAGAACACCCACAGTGGAAGCACCGGCTCGGCGGCGCGCCGCTCGACGAGCACGAAGGCGACGAGCAGGACCGCGCCGAGGGCGAAGGCGCCGATGCTCCAGACGGAGTTCCACGCCCAGGCCTGGCCGCCCTCCAGCACGGCGAGGATGATCAGCGTCATCCCGCCGGTGAGCAGCGCCGCGCCCGCGTAGTCGATACGGTGCTTGCGGCGTTCGATGCTCTCGTGGAAGGTGCGGATCAGCATCCACGCGGCCAGGATGCACAGCGGCACGTTGACGAAGAAGATCCACCGCCACGAGAGGAACTGCGAGAACACGCCGCCCAGCGTCGGTCCGACGACGGAGGAGATCGCCCACACCGAGGCGAGGTAGCCCTGCGTCTTCGCGCGCTCGGCGACGGTGTAGATGTCGCCCGCGATGGTCATCGACATGGGCTGGATGGCGCCGGCGCCCAGTCCCTGGATCGCACGGAAGGCGATCAGCGCCGGCATGCTCCAGGCGAAGCCGCAGAGCACCGACCCGACGAGGAACAGTGCGATGCCGATGAGGACGATCGGCTTGCGTCCGACGGTGTCCGACAGCTTCGCGTAGACCGGCACGGACACGGCCTGCGCGAGCAGGTAGACGGAGAACAGCCACGGGAACTGGGCGAAGCCGCCGAGGTCCTGCACGATCGAGGGGACCGCCGTCGCGAGGATCGTCGAGTCGATCGCGACCAGTCCCGTCGTCAGCATGAGGGCGATGAGGATGGGGCCGCGCTCTGATCGGAAGCCGACGCTCGCTCGGGTGGGCTCGTTCATATCTGTGAACAAGTCTCGCACCGGACGCGGCATTCCTTGACGTGAAAGAAATCGTGCGCCAAACTCTGAAACATGTCTTTCACGTCGGGTCGCGAGGAGCGCCGCACGACGGTCACCGACCCGCGCGCGCTGCGGGCGCTCGCGCATCCACTGCGCCTCGCGTTGCTCGACCACCTGATGTCGTTCGGCCCCCGCACCGCGAGTGAGTGCGCCGCGGTGGTCGGGTCCACCCCGTCCAACTGCAGCTACCACCTGCGCGCCCTCGCCAAGGTGGGACTCGTGGAGGCGGCGGAGGCCGAGGACGGCCGTGAGCGTCCGTGGCGCTCGGCCGCGACCGGGCTGGCGTTCGGCCGATCCGACGATCCGGAGTTCGCGATCGGCTCCGACACCGTCGAGCGCGCGCTCGCCGACCGCCAGGTCGACGACGAGGCGGCGCTGGTCCACCGAGCGATCGCCCAGCGCGACGAGCAGCCGGTGGAGTGGCGCGAGGCCAGCATGCTGACCGGCTACGCCCTGAGGCTGACGCCGGCCGAGCTGCGCGAGCTCGGGGAGCGGCTGGATGCGCTCATCCGCCCGTACATCGGGCTCACCCGCGGCGACGCGCCAGAGGGCAGCGACGTCGTGGCGCTCCACCTCAACGCGTTCCGCCACCCGGATGCGGTCGCGGCCGCGCGCGCGCTCGAGCAGGGGAACGAGCACGGGAACGAGGCCGCGGAATGACCGGGACAGGGACCGAGACCCCGCAGCGCACGCGCTCCCCGCTGTTCCGCCGCGACTTCGCGCTGATCTGGACCGCCGGCCTCGTCTCCGACACCGGCGACTGGCTGCTGATGATCGCGCTGCCGCTGTTCGCCCTGTCGGCGACCGGCTCGGCGCTGGGCGCCTCCACCGTGTTCCTCGTCGAGCTGGTCCCGATGCTCCTGGTCGGCAGCTTCCTCGGGGTTCTGGTCGACCGCTGGGACCACCGCCGCACGATCGTCGTGGTCGCCCTGCTGCAGGGCGTGCTGCTGCTCCCGCTTCTCTTCGCGAGCGCCGACCGGATGGGGATCGTCTACGCGGTCGCGGCGGTGGAGGCCGTGCTCGGCGCCGTCATCAATCCGGCCCGGCAGGCGATGATCCCTCAGCTCGTCGGCCGGGACCAGCTGGCCCGTGGCAACGCCCTGATCGCCGTGAGCGACAACCTCGCGCGCCTGGTCGGCTCGCCGCTCGGCGGCCTCGCGTTCGCGCTGTGGGGCCTGCCTGGTGTCGTCATCGCCGACGCCGCGTCATACGTCGTGACGGCGGCGCTCGTGGCGCTCAGCCGTCCGCATCCCGTCGCACCGGCCGCGGACGGCGAGGACACCGGCACGGCGGAGAGGCGCATCCTGCGCGAATGGGTGGAGGGGCTCGCCCTGATCGGCCGCTCGGCCACGCTGCGCACGCTCGCGGTCATCGCGGCGCTCGGCGGCGTCGCGCAGGGACTGTTCCTCGTCCTGTTCCTGGTCTACGTCACGCAGAACCTGGGCGCGGGCGACACCGGCGCCGGCATCATCCGCGGTGTGCAGGCGATCGGCGGCGTCCTGGGCGGTCTCGTCGCCGGACTCATCGCCCGCCGGCTCGGGCCGCGCTCGATGATCGGCGGCGGCTACCTGGTGTTCGGGATGCTGTCCCTCCTCACCTGGAACCTCGCCCCGTTCACCACCGCGCTCTGGGTGTACTGCGGCCTCTTCATCGCGATGGGCCTCCCGGCGGTCACCACGGCCACCGGCGAGATCACCCTCGTGCAGACCGCGGTGCCGCCGCGCGCGCTCGGCCGGGTGATCGCCGCGATGACCACGCTCGACGGCGCTGCGCAGGCGGTCGGCCTGCTGCTCGGCGGCCTGCTCGCCGACGCGCACGACATCGTGCCCATCCTGGACGTGCAGGCGTCGCTCTACCTGCTCTGCGGCGTGATCGGCATCATCGCCCTTCGTGGCGCCCGACGTCTTCCGTAACGGAGGCGCGGGGGAATAGCCTGTCGCCACCGTGTCCCTCGGAGGTGCCTGATGCCGTTCCGCCGCCCGCTCGCCCGACGTGCTGCCGTCTCCGTCGCCCTGGCGGCCGCGACGCTGGGCGGACTCACCGCCTGCGACCTGTTCGCCCCGCAGGACACCCTCTACATCGAGGAGGCCAGCGTCGGCGTGAGCGCGACCGTCGGCAACGTCTTCGTCGGCAACGCCGTCCTCGTCGCGGGCGAGGGCGACACCGCCAACCTGGTGACCACTCTCGTCAACACCGGCGGCGACACCGAGAAGGTGACGATCTCTCCCGCAGGGGGCCAGTCGATCGACGTCACGCTGAAGCCCCGGCAGACGAAGCACATCGGCAACCCGCCCGTTGGGGAGTCGCTGGTGACCGGCGTGAAGGGCAAGCCCGGCGGGCTCACCGCGGTGTCCGTGACGAGCGGCGGCAACTCCGTGGGCCTCCAGGTCCCGATCGTCACCGAGGCGCTGCAGCCGTACGGGACGCTGACGCCCGTCCCGCAGCAGACCTCCACCACCTCGCCGACGCCGAAGCCGACCTCCAAGCCCTGACCCGCGCATGTGACCGGGTGACGCTCAGCGCATGATATTGGCGCGAAACCCGCCCGGGTTCCCGTGCAATCCCGGGATGTGAACGTAGGGTGTCCGTGTGTGGCGACTGGACAGGAAGACCGAGGATGACGACGCGAGGTCGGTCATCGCAGACGACGACGCCCTGAACCCGCGCACCACGACGGCTCCGCACACCCTCAGCCTGGGCGATCCGGCACTGGTTGCCGGCAACATCGCCGAGCCGGTGTGGACGCGGTGGCGCGACGAGATCGCGTCCATCGGCGGCGCATCCCCGCTGCTCCACTTCGAGGACAGCCCGCGGACGCGCATCGAGCTGAGCACGACCCACCCCGGCGGCCTGCCGCAGTTCATCACCGGGCAGAGCACGCTGCTGTCGAGCCTGATCCGCGACGAGATCGCGCTCCGTACCGCCCGCTCCGCCGCCAATGCGATCACCCAGAAGGGGATCGAGCTGCGCTCGGTGCGCGGCATCGAGTCGGTGCACCTCGCGATCGGCCTGGCGCAGTGGCGCCACGGCTCGGAGGAGTACTTCGCACCCATCCTGCTGCGCCCGCTCGCCATCCGCCGGTACGGCCGCGACTTCGAGCTGAAGCTGAAGGGCCAGACCTACCTGAACCCGGAGCTCGCTCGCGCCCTCGCCGAGCAGTTCCAGATCACGCTGGACGCGGACGCCTTCGTCGCGCTCGCCGTCTCGAACGGCGTGTTCAAGCCGCAGCCCGTCATCGACCGCCTTCGCGGACTGACCTCGCACCTGCCGTGGTTCAACGTGCAGCCGCGGCTGGTCGCGTCCTCGTTCTCCGACGTCGCGCCCGCCCTCAGCGAGGAGGCCCGCGACCTGGACACGGTCCTGCTGGACGCCCTGGCCGGCAACCCGACCGCGCGCTCGACCGTCGAGAGCGCCTTCAATCCGGTGGAGCCGATCCGTCAGGACGAGCGGCCGCCCGCGACCGACACCCTCCTCCTGGACGCCGACGAGGAGCAGGAGAACGTCGTCGCACAGATCGCGGCAGGCAACTCCATCGTCGTGAAGACCCTGCCGGGCACCGGCGGGACGCAGACCATCGTCAACGCGATCGGCGCGCTCGTCGCCCAGCACAAGCGCGTGCTGGTCGTGAGCCCGCGCCGTTCCAGCCTCGACGACATCGCCCAGCGGCTGACGCAGGCCGGCCTTCCCGGCCTGGCCGTCACGCCGCGCACGCTGCGCCGCGACCTCGTGCAGTCGATCGCCCGCAACGAGAAGGCCACGCAGCCGAAGGTCACCGACGTCGACGAGGCGCTGGTACGGCTCCGCAAGGTCCTCGTCGACTACCGCGCCGCGCTGACCCGCCGCGACTCCGTGCTGCGGGTGTCGGTGCTGGATGCGCTCCGCGAGTTGTCGCGCCTGTCGCTGCTGCCGTCGCCGCCGTCCACCACCGCGCGCCTCGGCCGGCGCGCGATCGAGTCGCTGGCGCGCGACCGTGCCTCCTCCGCCGACGCGCTGATCCGCGCCGCCCGGCTGGGCGAGTTCCGCTACGGACCCAACGACTCGCCCTGGTACGGCGCCTCCTTCACCACGACGGAAGAGGGCAAGAGCGCTCACGAGCTCGCCAAGAAGCTGAACCGGGCCGAGCTGCCGCGCCTGCTCGACCGGGCGGGCGCGCTGATCGGCCAGACCCGGATGCGCCCGTTCGCCTCCATCGCCGAGCTCGGCGTCTACCTGCGGCTGCTGCTCGACATCCGCGAGACGCTCGACAAGTTCACGCCCTCCGTCTTCGACCGGTCGCTCACCGAGCTGATCGCGGCGACCGCGTCGCGACGCGAGTCGCCGTCGATGTCGAGCGCGAACCGCCGCCGCCTGCGCAAGCACGCGCTGGAGTACGTGCGCCCGGGCGTGCACGTCACCGACCTCAACGAGAGCCTCCGGCGCATCCAGCAGCAGCGCATCCTGTGGAACCGCTTCGCCGTCGCCGGCGTGGTGCCCGAGGTGCCGGTCGGCATCGCGGACGTGCAGGTCGCCTACCAGCGGGTCGCCGAAGACCTGGCGCGCCTCGACATCCCGCTGCGCCGCACCGGCACACCGCAGTCCCTCGCCGCGCTGCCGGTGGAGGAGCTGACCCGCCAGATCGCCGGGCTCGCCGCCGAGTCCGAGGTGCTCGCCAACCTGCAGGAGCGCACCGCACTGCTCACGCAGCTCCGCGACCTGGAGCTCGACCCGCTGATCTCCGACCTGTCCGTCCGCCACGTGCCCGAGACGCAGGTGAGCGCCGAGCTGGAGCTGGCCTGGTGGCAGTCGGTGCTGGAGTCGCTGCTCGCGAACGACCGCGCGCTGCTCAACGCCAACACCGGCGTGCTCGACCGGCTCGAGGCCGACTTCCGGCTGGTGGATGAGGCGCACGCCTCCGCGACCGGCAAGCAGCTGGCGTGGATGCTCGCCGAGACCTGGAAGATCGGCATCGTCGACTGGCCGGACGAGGCCGCCGCGCTGAAGCGACTGCTGAAGAGCAGCGTCCCGACCGCGACCACGCTCAACGAGGCCGCGCCGCACCTCGCGCGTCCGCTGGCGCCGGTATGGCTGGTGTCGCCGTACGACGTGCCGTCGATCGGCCGCGAGGTCGGATTCGACGCGGTGCTGCTCGTGGATGCGGGAGCGTCGAGCCTCGCCGAGAACGTGCCCGTCATCCGCCGCGCCCGCCAGGTCGTCGCGTTCGGCGACCCGGTGACCCAGACGCCGTCTCGCTTCGACATCGGCGTGCACGAGTACGGCACGACCGTCGAGGACGTCGACGTGGATGCGCTGCACGCCGACTCCGCACTCGCCCGGCTCTCCGAGCTCCTGCCCGTGTACACGCTCAGCCGGAGCTACCGTGCCGGCGGCGAAGACCTGGCGGAGCTCGTCAACCGCCGCTTCTACGGCGGGATGATCGACTCCCTCCCGTGGGCCGGAACCTACCTCGGCCACGGAAGCCTCGCGCTGCACTACGTGACGGGTGGCCAGGGGATGCCGGACAGCGACACCGGAGCCGTCGAGTCGACGGACGCCGAGGTCGCGAAGGTCGTCGAGCTGGTGCTCGCGCACGCGACCGAGCGCCCGCGGGAATCCCTCATGGTCATCACCGCGAGCGAGCGCCACGCGGTGCGGGTCAACCAGGCGGTGCTCGCGGCGTTCGCCAAGCGCTCGGAGCTGGCCGACTTCATCCTCGGCGACCGCGCTGAGCCGTTCACCGTCGTGACGCTCGACCAATCGGTCGGGCAGAGCCGCGACCGCGTCATCTTCTCCATCGGTTACGGCCGTACGCCGCACGGCCGCCTGCTGTCGAACTTCGGCGCGCTGGCCGAGCCGGGCGGCGACCGCCTGCTCGCCGTGGGCATGACCCGCGGACGTCGAGGCATGGACATCGTCTCCTGCTTCAAGCCGGACGACATCGACGAGTCGCGCATGCGGCACGGCATCGCCGCGCTCGCGCAGGTGCTGGGGGAGGCGGACCAGCTGCAGACGGCCGCGCCCGAGTACCTCAGCCAGGACGCGGATCCCATGGTTCTCGACCTGGCCAAGCGCCTGGCCCGACGCGGGCTGGACGTCCACCTCGGCTACCGCGGGAAGCTGACGCTGGTCGCATCGCACGAGGGCCGCGCGGTGGTCGTGGAGACCGACGACGACGTGTCGAAGGGCAGCCTCCGCGAATCCCTGCGTCTGCGTCCGGACGTGCTGCGTCGCCTCGGCTGGCACTACCTCCGGGTGCACAGCTTCGAGCTGTTCGCCGACCCGGACGCGGTGGCGACGCGGGTGTCGAAGCTGATCGGCAAGGGTGAGCCCGATGCGGTGACCGCGCCGATCACCATCCCGGTCCAGTGAGGTGGTCCGGCCGACCTAGGCTGGACGCATGAGCGAGACACCGGGACGACGGAAGCACCGCCGCGTGCAGCGTCCCGGCGCGCCCGGCACCGACCCCGAGCCGCGAGTCGAGCCGGGGGAGGAGTCGCCGGCCGTGGACTCCGACAACGCGCCCAGCTGGTCCTCGAACGACGAGCAGCTCCGCCGGGACGTCCCGCCCCACTGGTGAGGTGCGGCGCCCTTACGGGAGCGGGTCGGCGTGCTTTCCCGCGGGCTGCGGCGGGGACTGCTGCGCCTGCAGGAGGTCGCGGATCTCGGTGAGGAGGTCGAGCTCGGTGACGGGCTTGTCCGGCTCGACCACGCCCTTCTTCCGGAGGCGGTCGGCGCGCTGCTTGACGAGGTTCATCGGGTAGACGAAGGCGAAGTAGACGACGACCGCGACGATCAGGAAGTTGATGATCGCGACGAGCACGGCGCCGAACTTGATCTCCGCGGCGCCCAGGTGCAGGGTCAGCGCATCGTTCAGGCTGTTGTTCTTGGTGAGGCCGCCGATCAATGGGTTGAAGACGTTGTTGACGATGGACGTGACAACCGCGGTGAACGCGGCGCCGATGACGACCGCCACAGCCAGGTCGATGACGTTCCCTCGGAGGATGAACTCCTTGAAGCCTTTGATCATTACAGGTTCCTGTCTAGGCGGCGGACCCCGACGACGGTGTCGACGAGGGCGAGCTGGAGCTGGAGGAGGAGCTGGACGACGAGGATGAGGAGGACGACGACGAACCGGACGACGTGTCCGAGCTCTTCGTCCCGCCACGCGAGTCCGTCCGGTAGAACCCGGAGCCGTTGAACGTCACGCCGACGGTCCCGAACACCTTGCGGAGCGAGCCGCCGCAGTTCGGGCACACCGTGAGGGCGTCGTCGGTGAAAGCCTGCTGGATGTCGAAGGCGTGGCCGCAGTCGCGGCACGAGTAGGAGTAGGTGGGCATTCTTCTTCCGCTGCGCGTCGGTGTCGTAGGTGGTTCAGGTGAACTGGACGATCCGGGACGGGGTGACTGCGCCGTCCACGGGCTGGTCGTGGCGCTCGCGCGGCACCTCGTCGACGAGTTCGCCGTCGAACAGGACGGCGTACACCGGGGGACATTTTTCCATGCTCCCGAGCGTCTTGTCGAAGTACCCGCGGCCCCAGCCCATCCGCATCCCGGTCGCGTCGATCGCGGCGGCCGGGACCAGGATGAGGTCGACGTCGTTGATCGCGATCGGGCCGAGCAGCTCGCCGACCGCCTCGGGGAGGCCGAACAGCCCCTCGGTCTCGGTCTCGCCGTCGCCCGTGGTCCAGTCGAGCAGGCCGTCCTCGCGCGAGATCGGCAGCAGCACCCGTAGGCCCTGCGCGTGCGCCCAGTTGAGGAAGGGACGCGTGTCCGGCTCGATCGGGGTGGAGAGGTACGCGGCGACGGAGCGGGCGGACAGGTCGGTCGCCAGGTCGACGAGGTGGCGGGTGATGCCCGCCGTCGCGGCCTGGCGCTCGGTCGTGGTGAGGTTCTGCCGGCGCTCGCGCAGCTCCGCCCGCAGGGCGCGCTTGCGATGAGCGGCAGTGTCCGGATCCATACGCCAATCCTAGGAGATGCCATCCTGTGCACCCTGGAAATGCGGATACTGTAGGCGGCATGGCTAACCACGACCGCGTGACCAAAGCAGTGATCCCCGCCGCCGGCCTCGGAACCCGGTTCCTCCCGGCGACCAAAGCGATGCCCAAGGAGATGCTGCCGGTCGTGGACAAGCCCGCCATCCAGTACGTGGTCGAGGAGGCCGTCGACGCGGGCCTGCACGACGTGCTGATGGTCACCGGGCGCAACAAGAACGCCCTCGAGAACCACTTCGACCGCAACGCCGAGCTGGAGGAGACCCTCACCAAGAAGGGCGACACCGACCGGCTCGAGAAGGTCAACTACTCCACCGCGCTCGCGGACATGCACTACGTGCGTCAGGGCGACCCGAAGGGTCTCGGCCACGCGGTCCTGCGCGCGAAGATGCACGTCGGGCGCGAGCCGTTCGCCGTCCTCCTCGGCGACGACATCATCGATGCGCGCGACGACCTCCTCAAGCGGATGCTGAAGGTGCAGCAGGAGCGCCACGCGACCGTCGTCGCCCTGCTCGAGGTCGACCCCGACTCCATCCATCTCTACGGCGCCGCCGCCGTCGAGCCCACCGACGAGGACGACGTCGTCCGCATCACGGGCCTGGTCGAGAAGCCGGACAAGGAGCACGCGCCCTCGAACTACGCCGTCATCGGGCGCTACGTGCTGCGTCCGGAGGTCTTCGATGTGCTGGAGCGCACGGAGCCGGGTCGGGGCGGGGAGATCCAGCTGACGGACGCCCTGCAGTCGATGGCGGAGGCGCCCGACTGGACCGGCGGCGTATACGGCGTCGTGTTCCGCGGCCGCCGCTACGACACCGGCGACCGGCTCGACTACATCAAGGCCATCGTGCGCCTCGCGATCGACCGGGAGGACCTCGGGCCCGAGCTCCGCCCGTGGCTGCGCGAGTTCGCCAGCGAGCTGGAGGACGAGCCGGTGGAGTTCGTCGAGGAGATGCCGGCCGATCCGACCGGCCCCATCCACACGCTCCCCGCCCGCGAACGCTGATCGGCTGAAGGAGGAGTCCGTGGCGATCGTGGTCCCCACCCTCACCGAGGGCCGCGTGGCGTTGCGCCCCATCCGTCTGCGGGATGCGCGCGCCCTCGAGCGCTCGCTGCTCGACAACCGGAGCTGGCTGCGGCAGTGGGAGGCGACCAGCCCGTACGCGCCGGGGTCGTTCGACACCCGCGCGAGCATCCGGTCCCTGCTCGCCAACGCGCGCGCCGGGCACGGGCTGCCGTTCATTGTGGAGTGGGACGGGAAGCTCGCCGGGCAGCTCAACGTGTCGTCGATCACCTACGGCTCCCTGTCGAGCGCGACGATCGGGTACTGGATCGCCGAGGAGTTCGCCGGGCGCAACATCACCCCGACGGCGGTGGCGCTGGCGACGGACTACTGCTTCTACCAGCTGGGCCTGCACCGGATGGAGATCTGCATCCGCCCGGAGAACGGCCCGAGCCTGCGCGTCGTGGAGAAGCTGGGCTTCCGGTACGAGGGGCTGCGGCGCCGCTACATCCACATCAACGGCGACTGGCGCGACCACTTCTGCTTCGGGCTGGTGTCGGAGGAACTGAGCCAGGGCGTCCTGCGCCGGTGGCTCGACCACAACGTCCCCGCCGATGTCGCGCTCATCCCGGCGGAGGACCGCGCGGCCGCCGCGGTGCCGCTGCCGGTCGCGCGGCAGCGCTGAGACGGCGCGCTACGTTCGCTGAAAGAACTCTGGATCGCATGACACACCCTCCCGCCTGACGCGGGCCCGGCGGCATGCGCCCCTACCGTAGAGTCATGAACGGGGATGTGATGGGCGGCGGGGTGATCGTCGCGATCGCGGCCGCCCTGTGGCTGGCCTATCTCGTTCCGGTGTGGCTGCGCCGCCGCGAGTACCTGGCGACGGAGCGTAACGCCGTGCGACTGCAGCAGACCCTCCGCATCCTTGCGGAGACCAGCGAGCTGCCCGACGAGGTGCGCATGGAGGCGACCGCGCGCACCGTCGCGGAGCAGCAGCGCATCCTGCGCAGGGCCGAGCAGAAGACGCTCGCCTCCGCGCGCGCCGAGGCTGCGGCCCATGCGCGCCGCGAGCAGGCCATCGCCGAGGAACGCCGTCGCGCAGCCGAGGAGGCGG